>JAJXXB010000165.1 GCA_021781315.1 Actinomycetes bacterium
GACGTCGAAGTCGATCGTGATCCGACTGGAGCGTTCGCCTAGTTCACCGTTGACGGCACGTCGCTGACGACGCGCTCGGCGCCGGCGTAGACCACCATCGAGGGATCGCGCAAGAAGCCCACGAGGGTGATTGCGGACTCGCGGGCGAGATCCACGGCGAGCGAGGACGGCGCGGATACTGCGCACAACATCGGAAGACCCGCCATGACCGCCTTTTGGACGAGCTCGAAGGACGCGCGGCCCGAGACGAGGAGGACGGCCTCGCGCAACGGCAGGCGATCCTCGCGCAGGGCCCAGCCCACGACCTTGTCGACGGCGTTGTGGCGCCCCACGTCCTCGCGCAGGACGAGGAGTTCGCCGTCGGCGTCAAAGAGCGCCGCCGCGTGCAGTCCGCCGGTCTTGTCGAACACCGTCTGGGCCGCGCGGAGGCGATCGGGCAGCGAGGCGAGGAGCGAGGTCATCACGCGCAACTCGTCGTTGGGTGCGTCGAAGCGCGAGCGGGTGCGCACCGCGTCGATCGACGCCTTGCCGCAGAGCCCGCACGAGCTCGTCGTGAAGAACGCGCGCGCCACGTCGCTGCTCGGCGCCGCGACGTCGCTCGCCAGTGTGAGATCGAGCACGTTGAACTGGTTGACGCCGCTCTCGTCGACGCCCGCGCAGTAGCGCATCGCGACGAGCTCGCGGTTCTCGGCGATGACGCCTTCACTCACGAGGAATCCGGCGGCCAGGTCGAAGTCCGCGCCGGGTGTCCTCATGGTCACCGCCATCGAGCGCCCGTCGACTCGCAGTTCGAGCGGCTCCTCGCCGGCCAGGGTGTCGCGGCGATGCGTCGGCGCAGATCCCACCGTCATGCGGATGACGCTTCGTTCGGGTGACACTCGGCTCACGATTCCTCCGGTCGGCGCGGCAACGCGGCCAGCTCGTCGTGACGCTGATCCTACTGATCGCTCTTCGAACTGCGACGCGCCTCGGGCTCGTCGATGGCTACGATGCGTGTCGTGACGACCGCCAGCGAGTGGATCGACGCCTTCGCGGCGCGAGTGGGCGTGACGGCGCCGAGCGAGGCCGACCGAGCGGCGATTCTCGCCCTTGCGGGAACCGCGGCGCACGCGTCGGAGAGGACCGCCGCCCCGATCGCGTGCTGGATCGCCGCCCGGAGCGGACTCAGCGTCGACGACGCGCTGTCGCTCGCTCGCGAGCTCTCAGAGACGTCACCCGATGGCGTTCAGGACAGTCCGTAGCGGGCGAGGTCCTCGGGGCTATCCACGTCGCAAAAGGCCCTCGCGTTGACCGCGTCGCCCCAGATTGACTCATCGACGATCGTGACCTCGCCCTGGCTCTCGAGGTGGCGCAACGAACGAATCCCACGCGCGTAGAAGCCGCCGGCGGCGTCGAGGTCACCGGGTCCCCATCGGGCGCACAGGGGCTGCGCGCGGCCCTCGACGACGGGCAGGACGGTGCCGGGCGCGTCGAAGTCGACGAGGAATCGCAGGAGGGCTTCATCGAGGAAGGGCAGGTCGCCGGCGATGACCAGGGCGGGGCCGTGTGAACCCATCGCGCGCAACAGCGTTCGCCCGGCCGCCACCGCGGCGAGCGGCCCCTCTCCGGCGGGCTCCTCGCGGGTCGCGGCGAGCCCCGAGTGGCCGGGTCCCACCTCGACGGCCACGTCGACGACGCGTTGGAGAAGGTCTCCGGAGCGCCGCGCCAGGGTCACTTCGTCGACGAGGAGCAGGGTCTTGTCGTGGCCCATCCGTCGGCTGGCCCCTCCGGTCAGGAGGATCGCGCCGATCTCGCCTCGCGGTCTGGTCACGGCGCCAGCGTATAGAGGTGCCCGTGTGGAGCCGGGGCAACGCCACGGTCGAGGGGCGACCGCCGAGACACGCTGACGAGTAGGGGCAATCAATTGTCCTGATAGACGAGGTTTATCGTGAGTCCGGATGTGACTTACTGCCCTAGTGGGTCCCTACTGGGTCCCTGGGTCGAGGTGGAGACTGCGCTCAGAGCGGGTGTCACCCGCCTGAGGACGAGAAGGGGGTGCTCGCCAGAGAGAAGGGACGCCGCCCCATGGTCAGCACTCAGCACGTGATTCCCGTGATTCGCCATGAACCGTCCACCACGGTGGCGCACGCGGTCGATCTGGTGAAGACCTACGGGGAGGGCGACGCACAGGTTCGCGCCCTCAACGGCGTCAGCCTTGACTTCGAGCGCGAGAGGTTCGTCGCGGTGATGGGGCCGTCGGGCTCGGGCAAGTCGACCTTGATGCACTGCATGGCCGGGCTCGATGTCCCAACATCCGGTCACACGTATATCGGTGATCTGGAACTCGGCACGCTGGACGACGCGGGACTCACCCAGTTGCGGCGCGACCGCATTGGCTTCATCTTTCAAGCATTCAACCTGATTCCGACCCTGACCGCGCGCGAGAACATCGAGCTGCCGGTCACCCTCGCGGGTGGGAAGGTGGACGGGGAGTGGCTGGACTTCCTCGCGGCGCAACTCTCGATCACCGACCGACTCGGCCATCACCCCGCCGAGATGTCGGGTGGACAGCAGCAGCGCACCGCCTGCGCACGAGCGTTGATCCGCCGACCCGAACTGATCTTCGCCGACGAGCCCACGGGGAATCTGGACTCGAACTCCTCGACCGAGATGCTGAACTTCCTCCGTCGCTCGGTGGACGAGTTCAAGCAGTCGATCGTCATGGTCACCCATGACGTACGTGCGGCCGCCCACGCGGATCGCGTCGTGTTCCTGGCCGATGGTCAGTTGGTGGGTGAGATCGTGGCCCCCACCGTCGACGCAGTCCTCGAACAGATGAAGCTGCTGGACCACTGATGTGGCGCGTCACGCTTCGCGGGATGCTCGCCCACAAACTTCGCTTGGCCCTCACCGGACTGGCAATCGTGCTCGGCGTCACCTTCGTGTCGGGGACCCTCGTTCTCACCGACACGCTGCACTCGACGTTCTCGACCCTCTTTTCCAACGTCTATCAGAACGTTGATCTCGAAGTCCGGGGTGCGGCGGCGTTCTCCAGTCAGACCGGTGCGCTCGCCGTGCGAGAGCCCTTCGCACAGTCACTGCTTGCCACGGTGCGCGCGGTGCCCGGAGTCGCTCTCGCCGAGGGTGGCGTCGGCGGCTACGCGCAGTACGTGGACAAGCACGGACGCGCGATCTCGACCGGGGGAGCGCCCACGATCGGCACGACCTACGCGGCGAGCCAGCGACTCTCTTGGTTCCACCTGGTCGCCGGGGTGGGCCCGCGCGGCGCGTCCCAGGTCGTGATGGACCAGGGAACGGCCCAGAAGTTCGGCTTCCACGTCGGAGACCGCGTCACGATCCTCCTGCCGGGGGCGCCGCGGACATTCACCATCTCGGGAATCGTGAAGTTCGGCACGGCGAACAACCTCGCCGGAGCCACGGTCGCGGCGTTCAGTCTTCCCACCGCTCAGACGCTCTTTGACAAGGTGGGCCGACTCGACACCATCGATGTTCTCGTCTCGAAGGGATCCTCCCTCCGGTCCGTCCAACGCGCCATCGCGACGGTGCTGCCACCCGGCGTGGAGGTGGTGACGGGGCAGACGGTCGCCGACGAGAACACGAGCCTGATGAACCAGATCCTCGGCTTCCTCTCGACGGCACTACTGGTCTTCGCCTTCATCGCACTCTTCGTCGGCGCGTTCACGATCTTCAACACCTTCTCGATCATCGTGAGCCAGCGAACCCGAGAGCTGGCGCTCTTGCGCATCGTGGGCGCGAGCCGGCGTCAAGTGTTCGCGATGGTCGAACTCGAGGCGTTTCTCATGGGCCTCGTGGCGTCACTGGTCGGTCTCGGCCTTGGTGTTCTGACGGCGATGGGTCTGAACGCGCTCCTGCGGACCTTCGGGATCAGCTTGCCGCCCGGAGCGTTGGTGTTCTCGCCGCGAACCGTGGCCGCCTCACTCATCGTGGGTGTCGGGGTCACGATGATCTCGGCGATCAGTCCCGCGCGCCATGCGGTGCGCATTGCGCCGGTACGCGCCCTCGCGAGCTACTCGAGCGCGCCCGCAACCTCGCGACGGCGCCGGGTGATTGTCGGCGCCGCCCTGGGCGCGGGCGGCGGGGCGTTTCTCGCGGCCGGCTTGGTTCGCGGCGCGATCGCCCTCGTGGGCGTCGGTGCGGTGGCGATCTTCGTGGGCGTGGCGATGCTCGCACCCTTCATCGCCCGACCGATGTCGAGCGTCCTGGGCCGGCCACTCGCCGCGACCCTCGGCGCCGCGGGGGTCCTCGGGCGGGAGAACTCCATGCGCAGTCCGCGCCGCACCGCCCAGACGGCGTCGGCTCTGATGATCGGTCTGGCACTCGTCGCGACGTTCACCGTGTTCGGTGCGTCGATCTCGCGCTCCGCGACCGGGAGCATCGAGGACGCGGTGGTGGCTGACTACGTCGTCACCGGTTCAGTGGCCGGCTCGCCGATCTCGGGGATCAGCAACGCGGCGCCGGGCGTCGCCTCGCGCATCGCGGGCGTGACGGACGTGACGCGCGTTGACAGCGGAGTCTTCGAGTTCGACCACTCCGTCCTCAGCCTCGCCGCGATTCCGAGTGACAGCCTCTCTCGCACGGTGACGCTGCGAGTGCAGGCCGGCGACGCGCGCTCCGCCCTGGCGAGAGGCGAGATGCTGATCAGCTCGACCACCGCGACGTCGAGGAATCTGGCCGTGGGCGACACGATGCGCGTGAGGTTCGCGAAGACCGGCTGGACGTCGGTTCGCGTCGGCGGCGTGTTCACGCCCAACGCGGTGCTCGGCTCGTTCGTTGTGAGCGAAGGATTCTTCCAACAGCACTACGCGTCGGGCGCACAGCCGCTCGTGATCCTGATCCGCTCGTCGACGGGACCCACCGCGGCCGAGACCTCGGCGATCTCCGCGGGCCTGCGCCAGTTCGCGAACCTGAAGGTCCAGACCCGCTCGCAGTTCATCGCCACGCAGCAGGCCCAGGTGAACCAGATCCTCGGCCTCGTGTACGCACTCTTGGGGCTGGCGATCCTGATCGCCCTCATTGGGATCGTGAACACCCTCCTGCTCTCCGTGTTCGAGCGCACCCGCGAAATCGGACTTCTGCGGGCCGTTGGCATGCGACGCCGCCAGGTGCGCACGATGATCCGATCCGAGGCGCTGATCCTTGCCGTCTTCGGCGGCATCATCGGTGTGATACTCGGCACCGGACTCGGCGTGGCGCTGTCGCGGTCGCTGTCGAAACAGGGCATCACCGACGTGGTGGTGCCCTACTCGAGCCTCGCCCTCTTCGTCCTCGTGGCGGCCCTGCTCGGGCTCGGCGCAGCCTCCTGGCCCGCCCGGCGTGCGGCGCGACTGAACGTCCTTGACGCGATCGCGGTGGAATGAGCGTCGGCCCTCGCCTGAGGACGCGCCCGCGAGAAGACGGGTGTCGCGCCCACGAGTCGACGGTCTCCCCGGCGGCGAGGTCGCCCCGACGTGGCGGACACGACGTCAAGAAGATGTGGCATGGTCGAGCGACGAAGGTCGCGACGAAGAACCTCGAAGGGAGGCTCAGATGAAGGCAGTCCAGTATCGAACGTTCGGTGGTGCACCCGAAGTCGTGGAGATCGACCGGCCCGTGCCCGGTCCCGGCCAGGTCCTTCTCAAGGTGAGTGCGGCGGGGCTCTGTCACTCGGACGTCTTCGTGATGAGCATTCCCGAAGACCAGTACTTCCTGGGCTCCTTGCCCCTCACCCTGGGCCACGAGGGAGTCGGTACGGTCGTCGAGCTCGGCGCGGGCGTCACGAACGTCGCGCTCGGCCAGAACGTCGCGGTCTACGGCCCGTGGGGCTGTGGGCTCTGCCACCAGTGCGCCCAGGGCCACGAGAACTACTGCGAGCGCGCCGCTGAACTCAAGATCCTCGCACCGGGACTCGGCGCGCCGGGGGCGATGGCCGAGTACATGATCGTCGACAACGCCCGTCACCTCGTCGACATCGGCGACCTGGACCCGGCGATCGCCGCTCCTCTGACGGACGCGGCCCTGACGCCCTATCACGCGATCAAGTCGAGCCTGCCCAAGCTCGGCGCCGGCACCACGGCCGTCGTCCTCGGCGCCGGCGGGCTGGGGCATCTGGGCATCCAGATCCTGCGAGAGCTGAGTGGGAGTCGCATCATCGCCCTCGACGTCGACGAGTCCAAGCTGCAGTTGGCCAAGGACGTCGGCGCGGACGTGACGATGCTCTCGAGCGACCCCAACGTCGTCTCGGCGATTCGCGAGATCACCCACGGTCGCATGGCCGAGGGCGTCTTCGACTTCGCGGGCTTTCAAGAGAGCCTCGACGTCGCTCGCCAACTGGTCGGCGTCGGCGGCGATTTCAAGATCGTCGGACTCGGCATGGGCGGGGCCACGATCCCGGTGGGGTTCTTCACGACTCCCTACGAGGCGCACATCGCGACCACCTACTGGGGATACCGTGACGAACTGATCGAGGTGATCGAGATGGCCCAGGCGGGACGACTGAGCGTCCACGTCGAGCGCTTCACGATCGATGAGGCTCCCGCGGCGTACGAGAAGCTCCATCACGGACAGCTCAACGGACGCGGAGTCATCGTGATGTAGGCGATCTCGAGTCGTCGTAAGAGACGCCGCGATGCCCGGAGAGTTTCCATAATCCGCGGTTCACGAGGGGAGTTGTCGCGCGTTTCGCGGCGGACCGTCTCACGGGGCGCCACGCGGCACCGCTCGTCGGCACCAAAGGGCGTGACACCCCGATTAGGGTCGGTGATGAGGTACCTACCCGACGGTGATCCTCGGCGCCAACTCGGTGTCCTCGGCCTTTGCCAACGGGAGTCCTCGACGCCGCCAACACTGACGACGCCTACGAGAGGAGTCACTGTGGCCGATAAATCACCCAGCCATCACAACACCAAGAAGGTCGGGAAGTCCCTCAAGGAGAAGCGCCTGGAGAAGCACCAGAAGCGCGATACCAAGAAGGGCCTCTTCGGCGAGCAGGGTGCGGGGAGCGGAGCCCAGGTCTGATCGACGCCGCCCGAGTTGATCGCTCAACGTCCCAGGCACTCGTCGGCGCCGTGCACGGCCCCGGCGAGGGAGGCGTCCTCGCTCGTGCGAAGGTCGCGTGAAGAGCCCGTGGCGTCGCCACCTCGTGGACCGTGGGTTTCGAGCGCTCAACCTCGTTCATCGTTCGGTGTTGCGCGCGACGCACTCGCGCGTCGGTGCGTCGGCCTTCGGGATGTTGATCGTTGAATTACACACGACCGGGCGCACATCGGGACGCGAACGAACCGTCCTGCTCGCCGCGCCGGTCGTGGATGATGGCCGGGTCGTTCTGGTGGCGTCCAAGGGGGGTGACAACCGCAACCCCGACTGGTTCATGAACCTGCTGGCCCATCCCGACG
>JAJXXB010000199.1 GCA_021781315.1 Actinomycetes bacterium
GGCCTCGGTCCTGCTAGGCTAGAACCTTGACCAGCGACGCTGGCCATGTGGGTCGTCACGTCGGCGGCTCGCAACGGGACCCCCGACTCATAAGGCACTAACACATGGCTGAGAAGGCACAGATCATCAAGGACTATCAGGCTCACGGCACGGACACGGGCTCGCCCGAGGTCCAGATCGCGATTCTGACGGACCGGATCGCGCACCTCACCGAGCACTTGAAGGTTCACAAGGGTGATCACCACACCCGCCGCGGCCTCATGAAGCTCATCGGCCAGCGCCGCCGTCTTCTGGACTACGTCCAGCGCGGCGACGTGGAGCGTTACCGCTCGCTGATCGGTCGTCTCGGCATTCGTCGCTAGCCGAGCAACGCCGACTTTCGGCGTGACAACACATCCGAGTCACCGGAGGCCAGTGGAGAACAGTCGCGCAAGCGACGGTTGCCCACTGGGGTCCGGACGGAGTGTTGCTAACCAAGGAGCAACCATGACTGACGCCATCCGCGTAAGTAGCCCACTAACGGGCACCGACAAGACCCTTTCCTTCGAGGCCGGTCACCTCGCCCAACTCGCCGACGGCGCGGTTCTCGCGCGCATCGGCGACACGATGCTGCTCGTGACGGTCACCGCCGCGCGCAGCGTTCGTGAGGGGATGGACTTCTTCCCCCTGACGGTGGACATCGAAGAGCGCGCCTACGCCGCGGGCAAGATCCCCGGGGCGTTCTTCCGCCGCGAGGGCAAGCCCTCGGACCAGGCGGTGCTGATCTGCCGTCTGATTGACCGGCCGCTGCGCCCGTCGTTCCCCAAGGGTTTTCGCAACGAGACCCAGGTGGTCGGCACCGTCTTTAGCGCCGACCAGGAGAACCCGCACGACATCCTCGCGATCAACGCGGCCTCCGCGGCCCTGATGATCTCGGGCATCCCCTTCGACGGTCCGATCGGCGCGGTTCGCCTCGCCTACACGACCGACGGCGAGTGGGTCGCGCACCCGACCTACGCCGAGGGCGACGCCTCGGTCTTTGAGCTCGTGGTCGCCGGACGCGCCCTTTCCGACTCGGTCGAGACCGACATCGCCATCATGATGGTCGAGGCCGGCGGCACCGAGGGATCCTTCGAGAAGTACGCCGACGGCGCGCCGAAGGTCTCCGAGGAGGTCCTCGCGGCCGGCCTCGAGGCCTCCAAGCTCTGGATCCGCGAGTCGATCAACCTCCAGCGCGAGCTGGTGCGCGAGTTCGTCGCGGCTCGCGGGCCGATCACGCCGATGGTCTACTCGACCTTCGCCGACTACCAAGAGGACGTCATGAACGCCGTCCAGGCGGTGGGCGGCGAGAAGCTGGCCGCGGCCAACAAGGTCGCCGGCAAGCAGGAGCGCTCCGACGCGATCACCGCGGTGACCGCCGAGATCGAGGTGGCCCTGGCCGACGAGTTCCCGGGCCGCAACGCCGAGGTGCGCGCGGCCGTGAAGTCGCTGACCAAGAAGCTGGTGCGCCAGCGCATCGTCAACGAGGGCGTGCGCATCGACGGGCGCGGCGTGGCCGACATCCGTCCGCTCACCGCGGCGATCGACCTGTTCCCGATGACCCACGGCTCGGCGCTCTTCCAGCGCGGCGAGACCCAGGTCGTCAACGTCACGACGCTCGGCATGCCGCGCATGCGCCAGCAGATCGACTCGATCACGCCCGACGAGTGGCGCCGTTACATGCACCACTACAACTTCCCGCCGTACTCGACGGGCGAGACCGGACGCGTGGGCATGCCCAAGCGCCGCGAGATCGGTCACGGCATGCTCGCCGAGCGCGCCCTGATCCCCGTGCTGCCGAGCGAGCAGGACTTCGCCTACACCCTGCGCGTCGTCTCTGACGTCATGCAGTCCAACGGCTCGACTTCGATGGCCTCGGTCTGCGGCTCGACGCTGTCGCTGATGGCCGCCGGCGTGCCGATCAAGGCCCCCGTCGCGGGCATCGCGATGGGCCTCGTCTACGACGAGGGCAACTACGTCACCCTGACCGACATCCTCGGCGCCGAAGACGCCTTCGGCGACATGGACTTCAAGGTCGCCGGCACCGCCGACGCGGTGACCGCGCTGCAGCTCGACACCAAGATCGACGGCCTGCCGGCCGACGTTCTGGCCCGCGCTCTGCACCAGGCCAAGGAGGCCCGTCTGGCCATCCTCGACGTGATCACCGCGACGATTGCCGAGCCCCGTCCCGCGGTGGCCGAGGTCGCGCCCAAGATCATCTCGATGGAGATCCCGATCGACAAGATCGGCGAGGTCATCGGACCCAAGGGCAAGGTCATCAACACTCTCCAGCAGGAGACCGGCGCGGACATCGCCGTCGACGACGACGGTGTCGTCGGCACGGTCACCATCGGGGCCAAGGACGGCCGAGCCGTGGAAGAGGCCCGCCGGCGCATCGCGCTGATCCTCGACCCGCCAACGGCCGACGTCGGAGCGGTCTACAGCGGTCGTGTGGTGAACATCGCCAAGTTCGGTGCGTTCGTCTCGATCCTGCCCGGGCGTGACGGTCTGTTGCACATCTCCAAGATGTCGCCGCTCAACGGCGGCAAGCGCATCGGTCAGGTCGAGGACGTCCTCGAGCTGGGTCAGCCCATCGAGGTGCGCGTCGACGACATCGACCCCCAGGGCAAGGTGTCGCTCTCCCTGGCTGGCGAGTACGCGGACATGGAGGTCGAGGACGCCCCGCGTGAGCCGCGTCGTGACCGTGACCGTGAGCCGCGTCGTGACCGCGAACCGCGTCCAGACCGCGAGCCGCGCGCCCGCGAGGAGCGCCCCCCGCGCGCTTCGTCCTTCGAGAGCGACTTCGAGGCCGAACTGGCCGGCGAGATCGGTGACCTCGGCCCCGGTGGACCGTCGATGAGCGACGGGGACCGCGACCGCGACCGCGACCGCGGCGGAAGCCGGGGCTCGCGCCCGCGCCGCCGCTAGGCCCCACTCGTGCCCGTCGAGGTGGATCTCACCACGGCGCCGACAACCTCGGCGCCGTGGTGGCGTCCCCTCGCCAGAGCGGATCGCACCGCCCTGATCGTGATGTTCGCACTGCCGGTGCTGCTCTTCGGCGTGCCGGCCGCGCTGGGACACCCCGCGATCGCCGCGGACAACCTGATCCAGAACTTCCCTCTGCGCGTGCTGTCCGGACGCCAGATCGCGAGCGGTCATCTGCCGCTCATGAATCCGCTGGCGGACTCGGGCACGCCCTTGCTCGGCGGGATGAACGCCGGTTCGCTCTTTCCCCTCACCATCATCTTCGCGTTCCTGCCCGCCATCCTCGCCTGGGTGATCAACCTCGTGGCGGTCTACGCCGCCGCGGCGATCGGGCTCTTTAGCCTCGCGCGCTACCACGGCCTGCGCACGACGCCGTCGCTCGCCGGCGCCCTGGTCTACGCCTACGTCGGCGCCCTGACGGGTCAGATGGTCCACCTGGGCGTCATCCAGGGCTACGCGATGTTGCCCTGGGAGATCCTGTGCCTGCTGGTGCTCGCCGAACGCGTGCGCCGTGGCGGCTCGTGGCGGAGGCGCGCGCGCGATCTCAGCGCGCCAGTAATGGGACTGGGCGTGCTGTGGGGGCTCACGTCGCTCTCGGGCGAGCCCCGCGCGATCGCCGAGATGGAACTCGTGGTCCTCGTCGTGGGGGCCGTGGTGCTCCTCGCCCCGGGACGATGGCGCCCGATGACCTGGTCCCAACGGACCGGATACGTCGGGGCGGTTGCGCTGGGCGTGATCTGGGGCGCGCTGATCGGCCTCGCCCAGCTGGTGACCGGTTGGAGTTACATCGCCGTCTCTCAGCGCACCAACCTGGGATATCAGTTCTTCGGTTCCGGATCGCTCGCGGTGCGCTGGTCGGCGCTGTGGTTCGTGCCCGACCTCTTTGGCGGCAACGGCATCTTGCACCAGCCCTCGTACTTCGCGAGCTACAACCTGCCCGAAGTGACCGGCTACGCCGGCGTGGCGGCGCTGGTCGCCACCGCCGCCTACCTGGGACAGCTGATCGGCCGGGAGCGGCGTGCGCGCGTGCGCGAGTTCGCCCCCTACGGCGCGCTCGCGCTCGTGGGGGTGTGGGCGACGTGGGGCAACTACACGCCCGTCGGCCGCGTCTTCTGGTGGATCCCCCTGTTCAGCTCGACGCGCCTGCAGAGTCGCAACGTCATCCTCGTCGACCTGGCGGCGAGCGTCTTGCTCGCCTGGTGGCTCCAGCGAGTGGGTGACGGCGACGAGGACGGGGCGTCACTGCGTGGCGCGCGGCGCCTTCTCACCCTGGCGCCACTCGCCGTCATCGTCGGCATCGTCGCGGTGACTCTCGTCGACGGTCGCCGCTTCTTGCACTTCCTGGGACTCACCATGGGTGCGACGCGCTGGGTGCCCTACGAGCGACCCACCCTCGTCCTGCACCTGGGAATCGCCCTCGCGTTCGCCCTCGTGCTCGTGACCGTGCGGCGTCATCGCGTGCGCAGCCTGCTCGCGATCCTGGCGCTCGACGCGGTGGTCTTCTTCGCCTTCACCGCGTCCGGTCTGGCGTCGGGTCACGCCCCCGTGATGCCGTCACGCGCCAACGCGGTCGCCCACCTCGGGCTGACCGGGCGCTTCGCGATGGTCGATCCCACGGGGTCGGCGGGCGACACGTTCGAGAGCCTGGGCCTGGCCAACATGAACGTCTTCACCGAATTGCCCTCGATCCAGGGCTACGGCTCGCTGATCGACGCGTACTACGGTTCCGAGACCGGGACCCACCCGCTGTTTCGCTTGGACGCCTGCAACCTCGTTCGCGGGCGGTTCCGCCAGTTGCGTCTGGCGTCGCTAGTGCTCGCGAGCAATCAGCTGATGGTGTCGCCGGGCGCCGGCGCCCAGTACTGCGTGGCGCCGCGGCGCACCGAGACGGCCTTTCGCTACTTCGGCCAGCTCGTGCACGTGCGAGAGATTCGTCTCGAGGGCGTCGACGGCCAGCCCCTCACGTCCACGACCGTCTCAGTGCAGATGCTGAGCGGCACCGGCGCGCCCATCGGCGACATCATGACGATCCCTGGTTCGACGTCTCTCACCTGGTCGCCGACGACGAGCGCGCCGACCGCGGGATTCGTGCTGCACTCGCCCTCGGGCGTGCGGGTCGGCTCGGCGCTGGTGACCCTCGAGGGCGGCGCCACGTACCAGCTCACGACGCCCTTCCAGCAGGCGGTCGCGACGCGCTCGTGGCGACTGCGCGAGACGAGCGGATCCCTCGCGTACTTCCGCGCGACGTCGCTGCTGCCGAGCGCCTGGGTGTCGTCGCTGGCAACGGGACACATCGAGAGCGTGCGCAACGCGCTCTGGGGTGACACCTGGGTGCGGGTCCACGCAACCTCGGCGACGACCGTGCTGCACTCGGTGGAGTGGATCCCGGGCTGGCGCGCGAACGCCCAGCGCGTCGGCACGTCGCAGGTGATCGCCCTCACGGTGCGCCGCAGCGGGCTGATTCAGTCGGTCACCGTCCCGCCGGGGGAGTGGGTGATCCACTACCACTACCACGCCCCGCACATCGAGCTGGGACTCCTCGGTTCGTTGCTCGGCGGACTCTTGCTCGTGGTCGCTTTCTTCTTTCGACGTCGTCGACGCCCTAGGGTTGGGACATGAAGCGCGTCGCAATCGTCGGAGCGGCCGGGCGCATGGGCCAGGTCATGGCCGAGGGCCTCGCTCGCGAGGACGACCTCGAGGTGCGCGCGTTGATCGACATCGTGCCACCCCCCGCACCTCGCGACGCGATCGTCGCGACGTCGCTCGCGGACCTCGAGCCCTCCAGCGTCGACGCCGTGGTGGACTTCTCGACGCCCGAGGGCGTGCTGGCCTCGGCGGCGTGGTGCGCCGCGAATCGGGTGGGCCTGGTCGTGGGCACGACTGGTCTCAGCGACGCCCAGCGCGAGACGGTGGCCGAGGCCGCGACAGTCACTCGCGTCGTGATGGCCGCGAACTTCGCCCTCGGCGCCGTGCTCGCCGAGCGTTTCGCCGTGCTCGCCGCGCCCTACTTCGAGCGCGTCGAGGTGATCGAACTGCACCACGACGCCAAGGTCGACGCTCCCTCGGGCACCTCGCTCTCGACGGCGCGCGCGCTCGCCGCGGCGCGCCGCGCCGCGGGCCGCGTCGACCTGCCCGAGCCCACACAGCGCCACAGCGTGGAGGGCTCGCGCGGCGCCGACGTCGAGGGCGTGAGGGTGCACGCGGTCCGCTTGCCCGGTCTCGTCGCGCACGAGGAGATCCTCTTCGGCGGGCCCGGCGAAGGGCTCACCATCCGCCACGACTCCTACGACCGGCGCAGCTTCGTCCAGGGCGTGGCCCTGGCGCTGCGCAAGATGGGCGACGCGCCGGGCCTCAGCGTGGGCGTGGGCGAATTCCTGTGACGAGCGCCACTGGTAACTTCGAGCCATGACGTCACCGCGCTTTGGCCGGGTGCTCACCGCCATGGTGACGCCCTTTGAGTCCGACGGCTCCCTGGATCTTTCAATGGCGGCAACCCTCGCGCGCTACCTCGTCGGTCACGGCAGCGACGCTCTGGTCGTGGCCGGCTCCACCGGCGAGGGCACCTCGCTGTCGGACGAGGAGAAGCTGGCCCTCTTCGCCGCGGTGGCGAGCGCGGTCGACGTGCCGGTGCTCGCCGGTTCGACGTCCTCGGACACCCGTCGCTCGGTCGAGCTGACCGCGCGCGTCGCCGACGTCGGCGTCTCCGGCGTGCTCGCGACGACGCCCGCCTACGCGCGCCCCAGCCAGGCCGGCATCGCCGCGCACCTGGGCCGGGTCGCCGAGGCGACGGCGCTACCGGTGATGATCTACGACATCCCCTCGCGCACCGGCCGCAAGATCGCCGCGACGACCCTCATCGATCTGGTGCGCAGCCACGAGAACATCGTGGCCTTAAAGGACGCGTCGGCCGACCTCGCCGGTGCCGCGCACGTGAAGGCCGTCCTCGGCGACGCCCTCGATCTCTACAGCGGCGACGACGCCCTCACGTTGCCCTTCATGGCGATCGGCGCCGTCGGGATCGTCTCGGTCGCCGCGCACTGGGCCGGCGAGGTCTTCGCGGCGATGGTGCGTGCGGCCGAATCCGGAGACTGGCTCGAGGCGCGACGCCTCAACGAGGTTCTCGCCGAGAGCTGCGCCTTCGAGAGCACCGAGACCTACCCCAACCCCGTGCCGGCCAAGGCCGCCATGCGGGCGCTCGGCCTTGACGTCGGCGACTGCCGCCTGCCCCACAGCCCGGCCGACGACGAGATCGACGCGCGCGCGGCCCGGGTGGTCGCGGCTCTGGCGGCCTCGCG
>JAJXXB010000190.1 GCA_021781315.1 Actinomycetes bacterium
CCGTTACACTCGCGAAATGTCCAAGCCCAAGAAGGCGCACCGCCACGCCCCCGACTGGATCATCCTCACCATCGCCTGCCTGGCGCAGTTCATGGTGGTCCTCGACGTCTCCATCGTCAACGTCGCGCTGCCCTCGATGCAGCGCGACCTGCACTTCACCATCGACAGCGCCCAGTGGGTGGTGAACGCCTACGTCTTGACCTTCGCGGGCTTTCTCCTGCTCGGGGGGCGCGCCGCGGACATCTTCGGGCGACGGCGCGTGTATCTCACCGGGCTGACCGTCTTTACCATCGCGAGCATCGGCGCCGGCTTCGCCGCGACGGGCACCCAGATCGTCGCGGTGCGCGCATTGCAGGGCATCGGCGGGGCCATCCTCTCGCCGGCGACCCTGACCATCATCGTCACGACCTTCCACGGCAAGCGCCTGCCCCGCGCGCTCGGGCTCTGGAGCGCGGTGGCTGGCGCCGGCGGCGCGGTCGGCGGCCTGCTCGGCGGGATCCTGACCGGCTGGGTCTCCTGGCGCTGGGTCTTCTTCATCAACGTCCCCTTCGGGATCCTCGCCGGCGTGCTGGCGCTGGGGTACCTGCGCGAGATGCGCAACCGCGACGCCGCGGTCAAGCTCGACGTCGCCGGCGCGGTGCTGGTGACCGGCTCGCTCGCCGCCTTGATCTACGGCGTCGTGAGCACGACCACGGTCGTGAACGGAACGACGCTGGGCTGGACGGCCACCTCGACGCTGCTGTGGTTCCTCGGCGCCGCGGTCGGCCTGGCCGCCTTCTTCATCTGGGAGACCCAGGTCGCGAGCCACCCGCTGGTGCCGCTGCGCATGTTCCACGTCCGCTCGCTCTCCATGGCGAACCTGGTGATGCTGCTCATCGGCGGCGCGTTCTTCTCGATGTGGTACTTCCTCACCTTCTACTACCAGTACATCCTCGGATACGGCGCGGTGAAGACGGGCTTCGCGTTCCTGCCGATGGCGCTCGCCATCATCGTGGGCGCCCAGACGAGCTCGCGACTGCTGCCCAAGCTGCACGCGCGGCCCCTGCTGCTGATCGGCACGTCGCTGGCGACGTTGGGATTTCTCTGGCTGTCGCGCATCGGCGTGCACTCCTCCTACGCCGTCGACGTCGTGGCACCGTCGGTCGCCTGCGCGCTGGCCATGGGCGTCCTGTTCACCCCCCTCGCCTCGGCCGCCACCACCGGCGTCGACCGCGCCGACGCCGGCCTGGCCTCGGGAGTGCTGAACACCTCGCGCCAGCTGGGCGGCTCACTGGGCCTGGCCGTGCTGGGCACTTTGGCCGCCGACGCGTCGGCCCGCTTCACCCTTCCCACGAGCGCGGCGGCCCTCACGTCGGGCTACGAGCGTGCGTTCCAGGTCTCGGCGGGGATCACCCTGGTCGCCCTCGCGGCCAGCCTCGCCGTGCCGCGGGTCATCGAGGCCCACCCGAACCACTGATTCGCCCCACCGCCGCGTCCAATCAGGGATAGTGTCACCTGTGACAACCTGAACAGCGAAATGCCCGGTCGGAGGCGCTAGCGTTCGACGATCCTTTGGAGGGATTGAATGCATATGGGAGAGAAATTTGGTGCTCGCCGCCTGTCCACGACGCTCGTTAGCGCGTCGCTGGTACTCGGGGCCCTCACCGTTGGCACTGTTGCCACGACCATGTCGGCGTCGGCCGCCACGTCGTTCAAGGCCTGCGTCGTCACCGACACCGGTGGCATCAACGACAAGTCCTTCAACGCCTCAGCCTGGAAGGGACTGCAGGACGCCAAGAAGGTGTACAAGAACATGACGATCAAGTACCTGTCGTCGACCTCGTCGACCGACTACGTGCCCAACATCAACAACTTCGTGCACCAGGGCTGCGGCATCATCGTGACCGTCGGCTTCCTGATGGACCAGGCGACCGCCCAGGCCGCCAACGCCCACCCCCAGCAGAGGTTCGCGATCGTTGACGACGCGCCCAAGACCAAGAGCAAGAACGTGCTCGCGCTGCAGTACGAGACGGACCAGGGCGGCTTCCTCGGCGGCATCCTCGCGGCCGGCATGACCAAGACCGGCACGGTCGCCACCTACGGCGGTATGAACTTCCCGGCGGTGACGCTCTACATGAACGGCTTCGTCGCGGGGGTTCGCTACTACGACAAGACGTACGGCGCCAAGGTCAAGGCCCTCGGCTGGACGCCCGCCAAGGGCGCCTGCTCGCTCGCGACCTGCAACGGCACGGGCAGCTTCATCGGCAACTTCACCGACCAGACCGCGGGTAAGACGTTGACCACCAACTTCTTCTCCCAGGGTGCGGACATCGTCTTCCCGGTCGCCGGTTCGGTCGGTCTGGGCTCGGTGGCGGCCGCTCAGCAGGCCGGCAAGGGCCACAGCGTCATGTGGGTGGACTCCAACGGCTGCACCTCGGACCCGACGGACTGCTCGTGGTTCGTGGGCACGGTCGCCAAGGGCGTCGAGTCCTCGGTGGAGGCCGCGGTCCTCTCGGCCGCCAAGGGCACCTTCAAGGGTGGCACCTACCTCGGCACGCTGAAGAACAACGGCACGGCCCTCGAGTACGGCGGCATCTCGGTGCCGGCCGCCCTCAAGGCCAAGATCGCCGCGGCCAAGGCCAAGATCATCGCCGGCTCGCTCTCGGTGAACCCGAACAGCTACCCCGCGAAGTAACCGACGTCGCGCTCGCGACAACAACGAAGGGCCCGGGTTCGAAAGGACCCGGGCCCTTTCGCCGTGGCTACGATAAGGATCCATGCGCCTGGAACTTCGAGGGATCACGAAGCGTTTCGGTTCCTTCACGGCGAATGATCGCATCGACCTGACGGTCGAGCCGGGTCAGATCCACTCGCTGCTCGGTGAGAACGGCGCGGGCAAGACCACACTGATGAACGTCCTCTTCGGACTGCTACATCCCGACGAGGGCGAGATCCTGCTCGACGGCACCCCGGTGCGCTTCGCGGACTCCGGGGACGCCGTGCGCCGCGGGATCGGCATGGTGCACCAGCACTTCATGCTCGTGCCCGTCTTCTCGGTGACCGAGAACGTCGTCCTGGGCTTCGAGCCGACCAAGTCGCTCAATCGCGTGGACTACAAGCGCGCCACCGAGGACATCGTGCGACTCTCGGAGCAGTTCAACCTCCAGGTCGACCCCGACGCGACCGTCGAGAACCTGCCCGTCGGGCTCCAGCAGCGGGTCGAGATCTTGAAGGCCTTGTCGCGCGACGCCGAGCTGCTGATCCTGGACGAGCCCACCGCGGTGCTCACCCCGCAAGAGACCGACGCGTTGATGGCCATCATGCGCTCGCTCGCGGCCGCGGGCAAGTCGATCCTCTTCATCACCCACAAGCTCAAAGAGGTGCGCGCCGTCGCCGACGTCATCACGGTGATCCGCAACGGCCGCGTGGTGGGATCGGCTGAACCCACCGCGACCGAAGCCGAGCTGGCGTCGATGATGGTCGGACGCGAGGTGGAGCTGACCGTCGAGAAGTCGGCCTTCAATCCCGGCGAGAGCGTGTTCGAGATTCGCGACCTCGTGGTGCGCGACGACCGCGGTCTGGTGAAGGTGAACGGCGTCTCCCTCGACGTGCGCGCCGGCGAGATCATGGCCCTGGCCGGCGTCCAGGGCAACGGCCAGACCGAGCTCGTCGAGGCCATCGCCGGCATGCGCCACGTGGAGTCGGGCACGATTCTCCTGAACGGACGCGACGTCACCAACCTGACCCCGCGCGAGGTGCTCGACGCCGGCCTCGGCCACATCCCCGAGGACCGTCAGCGCGACGGACTGGTCATGTCGATGTCGGTGGCGGACAACCTGGTGCTCAACACCCCGCGCCGCGCACCCTTCGCGCGCCGCGGCACCCGAAATCTCACCGCGGTGCACGACAACGCCGAGAAGCTGGTGCGCGACTTCGACATCCGCACGACGTCGGTGGACGAGCCGGTGGCCTCCCTCTCCGGCGGGAATCAGCAGAAGGTGATCGTCGCGCGAGAGCTCTCGCGCCCCCTGGAGTTCCTCATGGCCTCCCAGCCGACGCGGGGGCTCGACGTCGGATCGATCGAATACGTGCACCGCCAGATGGTCGGTCACCGCAACCAGGGCAACGCCGCCCTGATCGTCTCCTCCGAGCTCGACGAGGTGCTCGCGCTGGGTGATCGCATCGCGGTCATGTTCGACGGGCGCATCAGCGGCATCGTCGACCCCGGCACCAGCCGCGAGACCATCGGGCTCCTGATGGCCGGCACCACCGAGGCCGCCGGTGAGTGACGTGGCAACCGAGCCGACGCCGTCCAGCGCGGCGAACGAGCCCGCGACGCCGTCGCGGCGCCGCTGGCGTCTCAACTCCCGCAGCCCGATCATGATCACCTTCTACGCCCTGATCCTGGGCCTCGCCGTCGGCGCCCTCGTGATCATCACCACGACCCCCGCGGTCCTCGACGCCTGGCGCGGGATCTTTCACAGCGGCGGCGCGGTCTTCCACGCTCTCAAGGTGACGTGGGACAACGTCGGCGCCGCCTATCGCGCGATGTTCAACGGCGCCGTGGTGAATCCGGCCAACCTCTGGCACTCCATCACGACCGGCCAGAACTGGGAGGCGACGCTCACCCCGCTCTCCGAGACCCTCACCTACGCGACGCCCCTGATCATCACGAGCCTCGGCGTGGGCATCGCGTTCCAAACGGGACTGTTCAACATCGGCGCCAACGGCCAGGCGGTGCTCGGTGGCGTGGCGGGGGCGATGTTCGGCTCGATGGTCCACATGCCGATGTTCCTGCACCTGCCCCTCACGCTGCTGTGCGGCTTCGCCGGCGGGGCGATCGCCGGCCTGGTGCCGGGCGTCTTGAAGGCCTACACCGGGGCCCACGAGGTGATCGTCACGATCATGTTCAACTACGTGATCTACGCCTTCCTCCTCTTCTCGGTGCTCTCGACCCCGTTCCAGCTGCCCGGACAGCAGAACGACATCTCGCGCACCATCGATCCGTCGGCCCAGCTGCACCCGCTCTTCGGCGCGGCCTCGGGTCTGCGGGTGAACTACGGCGTCGTGGTCGCCGCCCTGGTGGTGGCCTTCGCCTGGTGGTTCCTCGAGCGCTCCTCGATGGGATTCGACTTTCGCGTGACCGGCGCGAACCCGGCCGCGGCCAAGGCCTCAGGCATCAACGCGAAGGTCGTCATCATCCTGGTCTTCGTGATTTCGGGCGGACTGTCGGGCCTTGCGGGCATCGTCCAGGCGGCATCGACGACCCACTACATCGACGGCGGGTTCTTGATCGGTAGCGCCGGGATCGGTTTCACCGCGATCACGGTGGCGCTGCTCGGACGCAACAAGCCCGGCGGCATCGTGTGGGCCTCGCTGCTCTTCGCCGCGCTCGGGGTGGGTGGACGCGCCATGCAGGGCACGACCGGCATCCCCCTCGATCTCGCCTCGGTGATCCAGTCGGCGATCGTCTTGTTCGTGGCCACGCCCGTGCTGGTCAAGGAGATCTTCCGCCTGCGCTCGGCCCCGGTCGTCAAGCTCGAACTCGCCACGAAGGGATGGGGCGCATGAGCGTGCTCGAGGTCGCCGCCGTCGCCGTCTCGAATCGCCGAGTGCGGGTGATCGCCACCATGATGGGCGTCCTCGGACTGTTCTCCCTGATCGTCTTCGCCCTCGGCAGCCCGTCGGGAGCGCACTCGTCGTTCCTCTTCAACCCGGTCAACCTGAGCGAGTCGGCCCCCTGGCACGTCGGGACCCTGACGTTGAACTCGCGCCTGGCCGACCTTCTCCTCGCTCTGGTCATGATCGGCCTCGCCGTCGAGACCTACGTGCGCCGTCCCACGCGCGGGGTCATGGCCCGTTTCGGTGCGGTGGCGGTGCTCTTCCTCCTCACCCTGCTGATCTGGGCCGCGCGCACGCCGGGCCCCTCGCCGGTGTCCTTCGTCAACCTGACCGCCCTTCTCATCGGCAGCTCGGAAGTCACCATGGTGCTCGTCTTCGGATCACTGTCGGGCGTCATGTGCGAGCGCTCGGGCGTCGTCAACATCGCGATCGAGGGCCAGTTCATCGGCGGGGCCTTCGTGGGCTCGATGCTGGCCTCGACCACGCACAACTTCTTCTACGCGGCGATCGGCGGCGCGGTGATCGGCGGGGCGATCGGCTGGATCCTCGCGTTCTTCGCCCTGCGCTACCTCTCGGACCAGATCATCGTCGGCGTCGTGCTGGTCACCATGCTCGGCAGCCTCTCGAGCTATCTCAACCTGCAGGTGTTCACCCCGTTCCCCCAGTACAACACGGGCAACCTCGCGCCCAACCTGGCGATCCCCCTGCTCGCCAAGATCCCCGTGCTCGGCCCGGTGCTCTTCAACCAGTCGGGCTTCTTCTACCTGATGCTCGTTCTCATCGGCGTGATCAGCTTCGCTCTGTTCAAGACCCGCTACGGCCTACACGTGCGCGCCGTCGGCGAGCACCCCCAGGCCGCGGCGACGGTGGGCATCAACGTCGTGCGCGTGCGCTACATCAACGTCATCCTCGGCGGGGCGATCGCCGGCGTGGGCGGCGTGGCCTTCATGGCCTCCCAGGGCCAGTTCCAACCCAACTACACCTCGGGCCTGGGCTACATCGCCCTGGCCGCGATGATCTTCGGCCGCTGGCGTCCGTCGGGTGCGGTGGTGGCCTCGGTGATCTTCGGACTGTCGGTCTACCTCTCCTACACCCTGACCTCGTACCAGGTGCCGGTCTCGCTCTACATCCTCCAGATGTTCCCCTACCTCATCACCATCGCGGTGGTGGCGGGGCTGATCGGTCGGGTCCGCGCGCCGGCGGCCGACGGCGTCGCCTACCACCACGACTAGGCGTCGGCCCCGAGTCCCGCGACCACGACCGCGGCCGCGGCCATCGCGTTGACGAGCGCGATCTCGACGTCCTCGCCGGCGAGCCGCGCCCCGAGGTAGGTCCCGGTCGCCGCGTCCCCGGCGCCGGTGGTGTCGAGTACGTCGCGCGCGAGCGAGGGCGCCGTCGCGGTCACGGCGCCGCGGCGCACGATCGCCCCGCGCGCGCCCCGGGTGACCAGGACCTCGCGGGCGAGCTCGCCGAGGGAACGAAGCGCCTCGTCGAACTCGCCGGCGCCGAGGACGGTGGCCTCCTCCTCGTTGGCGAAGAGGAAGTCGACCCCGGCGACCAGTGAGGCGAAGAGCGCCGGGCCGAGGGCGACGAGGGGTCCCACGCTGCACACGTCGACCGAGGTGGTGGCCCCGCGAGAGCGCGAGCGCGCGAGCGCGGCCACTGCGACGTCGCGCGTCGCCGGGTC
>JAJXXB010000126.1 GCA_021781315.1 Actinomycetes bacterium
CTCCTCGGCGACGACCTCGATCTCGACGCCACCCTGGGCGCTCAGCATGCCGAGGTGCTTCTTGTTCGGACGATCCAGCGTGAAGGAGGCGTAGTACTCGCGCGCGATGTCACTCGACCTCTCGATCCACAGCCGGTGTACGACGTGACCTTTGATGTCGAGTCCCAAGATGTTGCCCGCGTGCAGGCGCAGCTCGTCCTCGTTGGCGGCGAGCTTCACACCGCCGGCCTTGCCGCGTCCGCCGACCTTGACCTGGGCCTTCACGACGACCGGGTACCCCACCTCATCGGCCACGGCCACGGCCTGGTCGACCGAGTCGGCCACGCCGCCGGGCGACACGGGGATGCCGTAGCGCGCGAAGTACTGCTTGCCCTGATACTCGAAGAGATCCATCTAGGTCTGCTTTCTCTAACTCGGTTCGGCCGACGCGCGCTCGCGCGCGTCGAGGGTCGTCTCCATCCACTGGCCGATCTCGGCGAGCGAGGCCCCGGGGGTGAAGACGTGGGACACGCCGAGCGCGCGCAGCGCGGCCACGTCGGCGTCGGGGATGATGCCCCCGACCACGACCAGAACGTCCTCGCGTCCCGCGCCGGCCAGCAGCTCGATCACGCGCGGCACCAGCACCAGGTGCGCACCGGAGAGCAGCGAGAGCCCCACCGCGTCGGCGTCCTCGTGCACGACGGCCGCCACGATCTGCTCGGGGGTCTGGTGCAGCCCGGTGTAGACGACCTCGAAACCGGCGTCGCGAAGGGCCCGTGCGATGACCTTCGCCCCGCGATCGTGACCATCCAGGCCGGGCTTGGCCACGACCACTCGATAGGTGCGCTCCATTGGTCATTCAGCATAGAGGGCGTGGTAGGGGGCCTCTTTTGGGGGCGCCTCGCCAAGGACCCCGGCATCGCCGGGACTAGCGTTGCCACTGTGACGGACACGTTGACCCCGACGCGGGGGCCGGTGCGCGCCCTCGTGTCGGCCATGCGTCCGACCCAGTGGGTGAAGAACCTGCTCATCGGCGTCGCCCCGGCCGCGGCCGGCATGGTCGGCGACGCCGACGTCGAGCGCCACACGGTAGCCGCCTTCTTGTGCTTCTGCGCCCTGGCCTCGGCCGTCTACCTCGTCAACGACGTGCGCGACATCGAGGCCGATCGTCGCCACCCCACCAAGCGCCACCGGGCGATTCCCGCCGGGCAGGTCTCGGTCGGCCTGGCCTTGAGCGCGGCGGGGGTCCTCGCGGCGATCGCCTTCATCCTGCCGGCGTTCCTCTGGCACCCGGGGGGCCTCTACTTCATCCTCGGGCTCTACCTGGTCAACTCGCTCAGCTACAGCCTCTGGCTGAAGAACTCGGTCATCATCGAGCTGGGCATCGTCGCCAACGGCTTCTTCCTGCGCGCCTACGCCGGGGCGGTGGCCTCGCACATCTTCGTCTCGACCTGGTTCCTCGTCGTGATCTCCTTCGGCGCGCTGTTCCTGGTGATCGGCAAGCGCTCGAGCGAGCTGAAGAAGGTCGGCGCCGGCGCGACGCGACCGGTGCTCGCCCAGTACACGCCCGAATTCCTCCACTCGGCCCTCACCATGTCGGCCACGGTCGTCGTGACGAGTTACAACCTCTGGGCCTTTGACACCTCCGCGACGGGCCTCTCCTCGATCCGCCACCACATCGTGCCGATCAGACTCACCATCGTGCCGGTGGTCTTCGCGGTCCTCTTCATCATGCGCTCGGCCGAGGCCGGCGAGGGTCAGTCGCCCGAGGACCTCCTCTTGCACAACCGCGTGGTCCAGCTGCTCGGCGTGATCTGGGCGGGACTGCTCGCCCTGGGCATCTACGGATGAGCCGGGTCCGCCTCTCGGGCTGGGGCCGCACCGCCGCGAGCCTGGCGACGGTGATCAGCCCCACCGGCGAGGACGAGGTCGCCGCGGCGCTCGCCGGCGAGGTGATCCCCCGCGGCCTCGGGCGCAGCTACGGCGACGCCGCCCAGCTCTCCGGCGGCGTCGTGCTGGACAACTCTGGTCTCGACGGCATTTCGTCGATCACCGTCGACGGCCTCGTCACGGTGGGCGCGGGCGTCTCCCTCGATGACCTGCTCGCCCTCTCCATCCCCCAGGGCTGGTTCATCCCGGTCACCCCCGGCACGCGCCAGGTGAGCGTCGGCGGCATGATCGGCGCCGACGTCCACGGCAAGAACCACCACCGCGACGGCTCGATCGCCGCGCACGTGCGCGCACTGCGCATCGTGACCCCGGTGGGCACCTTCGAGACGAGTCCCGAGACCGAGGCCGAGCTCTTCTGGACGACGATGGGCGCGATGGGTCTCACTGGAGTCGTGACCAGCGTCACGTTCCAGATGATGCGCATCGAAACCGACCAGGTCTTCGTCGACACCGACCGCTTCGGCGACCTCGACGCCGTGATGAGCGAGATGGCGAGCGGTGACGACGCCTACCACTACTCGGTGGCCTGGGTCGACTGCATGACGCGGGGCCGGCACATGGGCCGCGCGATTCTCACTCGCGGCGAGCACGCACCCGTCAGCCAGATCGACGAGCCCCACCTGCGCGCGCCGCGCGCCGCGCGCCTCAGGGTCCCCCTCGACGCGCCGAGCGGTCTGCTCAATCCGCTCTCGATCAAGGCCTTCAACGAACTGTGGTTCCGCTCGGCGCCGCGCCATGAGCGCCACGAGGCCCAGTCGTTGTCCACGTTCTTTCACCCCCTCGATGGCGTGCGCGACTGGAACCGCCTCTACGGCCGGCGCGGCTTCGTTCAGTACCAGTTCTGCGTGCCCGACGACCAGGCCGAGACGATCGTCGAGGCGATCCGGCGCCTCTCGGCCTCGCGGGTGCCGAGCTTCCTCGCGGTGCTCAAGCGCTTCGGCCCGGCGACGCCGGCGCCGCTGTCCTTCCCCCAGCCCGGTTGGACGCTGGCCCTCGACCTGCCGGTGGGACCGGCGAAATTGCCCGGCGTGCTTGACGAGCTCGACGAGCTCGTGCTCGCGGCCAGCGGGCGTGTCTACCTGGCCAAGGACGCGCGCCTGGCGCCGGCGACCTTCGCCGCGATGTACCCGCGGATCGACGACTTCCTCGCGGTCAAAGCCCGCGTGGATCCCGAGGGTCATCTCACCAGTGACCTCGCGCGACGCCTCCACCTAGGATTCCCCCATGGATAACGCCTTCGGTCAGCCCCAAAACGTCGTCGTGCTCGGCGGCAGCTCGGACATCGCGAGGGCCATCGTGCGCAAACTCTGCACGGCGCGCACCAACACGGTCGTGCTCGCCGGACGCAACCAGGAGCTCCTCGACGCCGCGGCCGCCGAAGCCCGCGACTACGGCGCGACGACGACCGAGACCGTGCTCTTCGACGCCGAGGACCCGAGCAACGCCGCGCGCGTCGTCGCCGAGTCCCTGGCCAAGGTCGGCGGACCGGTCGACCTCGTGATCGTGGCGGTCGGACTGCTCGGACGTCAGAGCGAGATGGAAGACGATCCCGAGGCCGCCGCGCGCATGATCACGGTGAACGTCACCTGGCCGGTGGCGGCGATCACCGAGTTGCGCGCGCGCCTCGTCGCCCAGGGTCGCGGTCGCATCCTCGTGATCTCCTCGGTGGCGGCGGTGCGCGTGCGGCGCACGCAGTACCTCTACGGCGGCGCCAAGGCGGGGCTCGACCGGCTCTGTCAGGGGATCGCCGACTCCCTGGAGGGAACGGGCGCGTCGCTGCAGATCCTGCGCCCGGGCTTCGTGCGCTCCAAGATGACGACCGGCCAGAGCGAGATCCCCTTCACGACCGGGGTCAACGAGGTGGCCGAGAACACCCTGCGCGGACTGGCCTCGGGCGAGCGGATCATCTGGTCGCCGCCGATACTTCGCTACGTGTTCTTCGTGCTGCGCCACCTGCCCGCCGCCCTATGGCGGCGCGTCGCGGACCGCTAACCGGCCGGGGTCAGCTTCGTCGTCGTCGACGTCGTCGACTTGGCCAGCGTCTCGCCCGGACGCAGGCTCATCGTGAAGAAGTCCCGGTTCCACCACGTGGTGAAGTAGCGCGACGGCGGGCCGTTCATCGCGCTGAGCAGTTTCGTGCCGTTGCCGCCGTTGATCGGCGCATTCAGGGGCCCGTTGAACACCGAGTACTGCACCCAGTCGGTGTTGATGTCGAGTTCCATCGCGCGCACCGCGCCCGCGCGCACCAGCACGTTGGCGAGGTCTTGGATGGAGAGCGCCGGGCCGCCGACGTAGATGATGGCGCCGTCCTTGGTCACGCCCAGTCCCGAGCGCCACACGCTGAAGGTGCCCCCGAGGGTCTTGCCCCAGGCGATCGAGTTGGGGTTCGCAAGTCCCGGCACGGGCTTGCCGTCGTTGACGAGGAGGCGCAGGTTCTGGCGCACCGAGGCGACCTGGTTGTTCATGGTGAATCCCTTGGTGCCCCAGGCGCCCAGGGTCATCGTCCCGTCCTTGAAGATGACGACCGAGGCCGCCCCGTTGCGCAGCGGCAGGATCGTGCGACCGTCGGTGTAGTAGCCACCGTTGGCGTCCTGCATGCGAAAGCCGGCGTTGAAGGCGGCGACCAACGTCTTGGACGCGGCGGCGGTGATCGGCGCGCTGTGGCTGAAGTGATAGCCGCCGGGGATGTAGGAGCCGCTATAGAGCTGGGCGCGCAGGAGAGTCGGGTCCATCCAGGCGACGCCGACCACGTAGCTCGTGTTGATGTTGTTTGGCCGCACGAAGGCCTCGTAGATGGTGGGGATCCCGTTCGCGGTGGTGCGACCGGCGACGTGCCAGACACCCTCACCGGGCAACGGGTGGGCCGCCGGCGTCGGGATGCGCGCGGGCTCGGGCAGGTGACCAGCCGCGGGCACCGTCACCCTCGTCGGTCCGTGTCCGAAGGCTGACGCGGGCGGCTTGCCGCCGACCTTGGGCGGGTTCAGCTTGTAGTACTCGGTCTCGAGCCAGGTGATGACGCTGCCCATGCCGTGGCTGCGGCCCCACTCGGCGGCCCGCGCCATGTAGGACACGCCGTAGGTCGGGTTGTTGAGGGCGAAGGCGAGCGTTCCTCCGAGGTAGAGGACGAAGGCCACCGATACGCTGACGAGGGCCACCAGCGCGCGACGGCGCCAGTAGACACTCTGGGGCAGTCGGTGGTTGCCCGGCGCGCTCGGCGGCCGATAGGCGGGTCGGGTTGAGACCATGAGATTCCATTCTGACACCCCCTCGGCGCCACTCATTCGCCGAGGGCCCGATTCTTAGCGCGCCTTTAAAAAAGCGGTGGGGATCAGGCCCGTCGAAGGGGCGTCATGGCGAGCACCAGCTGCTTGGTGCCGTGCTCGTCAAAGACGACGCTGGCCCGCGCGCGCGGGCCCTCGCCCTCCACGCTCCCCACGACCCCGCGGCCGTAGCGGTCGTGGATCACGACGTCGCCGCGCGCCAGGCCGAGCAGCTCGGCCCCGGTCGAGCGCACCGGCGGCGCGGCACCCGCACCGAAGGCCCGGCCCTCGGCGAAGCTCGAGGTTCGCCCGACGAAGCCCTCCTCGTCGGCGAAGCTCGCCCGGCGAAGCGGCGGGGTCGACGACAGGTCGACGACCAGCTCGGCCGGCACCTCGGCGAGGAACCGACTGGCCAGGGCGTCGGTGCGCTGGCCCCAGGTGGTGCGCGTCCAGGCGTGGGTGAGCGACAGGTGGCGCATCGCGCGGGTCAGTCCCACGTAGCACAGTCGCCTCTCCTCTTCGAGCTCGGCGTCGTCGGAGAGCGCGCGCCGGTGGGGAAAGATCGTCTCCTCGAGACCGGTGATGATGACGGCCGGGAACTCGAGACCCTTGGCGACGTGCAACGTCATCAGCGAGACCGCGCCGGCCCCGGCGTCGAGCTGGTCGGAGTCGGCGACGAGCGCCATGCGCTCGACGAAGTCGAGCAGCGTCTCGTACTGCGCGGCGGCCGAGGCCAACTCACCGAGGTTCTCCAAGCGCGAGTACGCCTCGTCGGTGTTCTCCTCGCGCAGCGCGTCGCCCATGCCCGAGTCGCGCACGATCGCCTCGATCATCTCGCGCGGGGACAGGTCGTTGGCGAGCGCGCGCAGTTCGTCGAGCATCATCGAGAACTTCGTCGCGCCGTTGAGCGCTCGTCCCGCGAGTCCGGCCGCGGCCGCGTGGTCGGCGGCCTCGGCGAAGGACAGACCGTTCTCGGCGGCGTAGGCGCCGAGCTTGGCCTGGGCCGAGTCGCCCACGCCGCGCTTGGGCTCGTTGATCACCCGTCGCGCGCTGGCCTCGTCGCGCGGGTTCACAATGAGCCGCGCGTAAGCCAGCACGTTCTTGACTTCCTTGCGGTCATAGAAGCGCATGCCCGAAATCACGCGGTAGGCGATCCCCGCGCGCAGCATCTCCTCTTCCAGGATGCGGCTCTGGGCGTTGGTGCGGTAGAAGACCGCCATCTGGTTCCAGTTGAGCCCGTACTCGCTGGCGAATCGACGCAGCTCGCTCGCCACCCAGCGCCCCTCGTCGTACTCGTCACCCGCTCGATAGAGGCGGATCTTCTCGCCCTGGTCGCCTTCGGTGAAGAGGTTCTTCGCGCGCCGACGGTTGTTGCGCGCGATCACCGCGTTCGCCGCGTCGAGGATCGTCTGGGTCGATCGGAAGTTCTGCTCGAGCACGATCACCGACGCGTCGGGGAAGCGCTCCTCGAACTGGAGGATGTTGCGCACGTCGGCCGCGCGGAAGCGGTAGATCGACTGGTCCGAGTCGCCGACCACGCACAGGTTGCGGTGCTCGGCCGCGAGCATCATCACGAGCTCGTTTTGCACGCCGTTGGTGTCCTGGAACTCGTCGACGAGCAAGTAGCGAAAGCGTCGTTGGTAGCTCGAGAGCACGTCGGCGTCGGCGCGCAGCATGGCCACGGCGTTCACCAGCAGGTCGTCGAAGTCCATCGCGTTGGCGCTTCGCAGGCGCTTCTCGTAGAGGGCGAAGATCTCGGCGATGCGCTTGCGCGACGGATCCCCACCGTGATACGTCTCGTAGCGTTTCGCGTCCATCATCTCGTTCTTCGCCGCCGAGATGGCGGCGGCCACGCTGCGCGGGCTGAGCCGCTTGGTGTCGAGGTTGAGCTCGTTCATGATGCGCTCGACCAGGTTC
>JAJXXB010000279.1 GCA_021781315.1 Actinomycetes bacterium
CACGCGCCGGCCGGAGAACCCGCTGGCCGGGCGCGCCGCGCGCCAGAGCCGTGCGAACAGCGTTTCCCAGGCCACGACGACGGGCCTGCTGCTCGGCGCCTTGGTCGCCGTGCTCTTCGTCGCCGGGCCCGTGCCCGTGGCTCTGCTCGTGCTCTGCGCGTTGGCCTTTGCCGCCGCTGAGGGCTACGCGGCGTTTCGCCGCGGCGGCGCTCACCCGGCGACCCTGCTCGGCCTCGTCGCCGTGCTGACCCTGGGCGTGGCCTCCTACGAACGTGGGCTGGCGGCGACCGCCGCGGTGACCGCGCTGTTGGTGGTCACGGGCTTCCTCTGGTACGCGAGCGCCGAGCGGTCCATCGACGTACTCGACGGCCTGGGCGCGACGATCTTCGTCTACGTCTGGGTCGGCGTGCTGGGATCATTCGCGCTGCTCATGATCTCCCCGCAGTACTCGGTCGATCGTCACGGCATGGCCTACCTCTTCGGCACGATCGTCCTCACGGTCGCCAATGACTCGGGCGCCCTGTTCATCGGCCGCTGGATCGGCCGCCATCCCCTCAACCGGCGACTCTCGCCGAACAAGACGCGCGAGGGGACGATCGGCGGGACGCTCCTCACCCTCGTCGTGGGCGCGTTCATCCTGCCGATGATCAGCCCGTGGACGACGACGCACGGCCTCGAGTTCGCCGCCGCGGTGTCGGTGGTCGCGCCCCTGGGGGACCTCTTCGAGTCCATGCTCAAGCGGACCCTCGGCGTGAAGGACCTCGGCCGGCTCCTGCCCGGACACGGCGGGCTGCTCGATCGCATCGACGGGCTGCTCTTCGCGTTGCCCACGGTCTTCTACCTGACCCGCGTTCTGCATCTGGGCTGATCGTGGCGCGTCGCAGCGTGGCGCTGCTCGGGGCGACCGGCTCGGTCGGCACGCAGGCGCTCGACGTGCTGCGCCGCGAGCCCGAGCGTTTCGAACTCGTCGCGATCTCGAGCGGCCTTCAACTCGAGCGTCTGGCTGAGATCGCCCGAGAGTTCAAGGTCGCACGCGTCGGCATCGCCCGCGAGGCGGACGCGTCGGCCATGGCGGCGCTGCTCGCGCCCGGCGTCGAGCTGGTGACGGGCGAGCACGGCCTGAGCGATCTCGCGGCTAGCGCAGACATCGTCATCAACGCGGTCGTCGGATTCGCCGGCCTGCCGGTGACGATGGCGGCTCTCGCGGCTGGCAAGCGCCTGGCGCTCGCCAACAAGGAGTCCCTGATCGCGGCGGCGCCCTTGGTGGCGGCGGTACGCAACACGCCCGGCGCGCAGATCCTGCCCATCGACTCCGAGCACTGCGCGATCCACCAGTGCCTCGCGTCGTCGACCACGCCGGGACATCCCGACGTGCGCCGTCTGATCCTGACGGCCTCGGGCGGCCCGTTCCGTGGTTGGAGCGCGGAGCGGCTTCGCTCGGCGACGCGCGCGGACGCCCTGGTGCACCCCACGTGGTCGATGGGTCCCAAGATCACGATCGACTCCTCGACGTTGATGAACAAGGGTCTCGAAGTCCTCGAGGCCTCCGCGCTCTTTGGCGTCGAGGTGGGTCGCGTCGACGTCGTCGTGCACCCCCAGTCGATCGTGCACTCCATGGTCGAATACGTCGATGGCTCGGTCATCGCTCAGCTGTCCCAGCCGGACATGCGCCTGCCGATCGCCTACTGCCTGGGCCTGCCCGAGCGTCTCGACCACGCCTGGGGCGCGCTCGACTTCGCGAGCGGGCTGAGCCTCACCTTCGAGACCCCCGACCGCGAGGCCTTCCCCGCCCTGGGACTCGCCTACGAGGCGGCCGCGCGCGGGGGCGCCGCGCCGGCCTGGCTGAGCGCGGCCAACGAGGTGGCCGTGGCGGCCTGCCTGGAGGAGCGCCTGGCGTGGAACGACATCGTGGCCGTCGTGGCTGAGGTCATGGACGCCTACGTGGACGACCCCCTGGCGAGCCTGGCGGACCTGGTCGAGAACGACGCGGCCGCACGTCGCCTGGCCACCGCTAGCGTGACGAAACGGTCATGAATGGGTCTCGAAGTTCTCTGGCGCTGCTGCTCGCTTCAATAGTGGCGATCGCCGCGGCGCTGGCCTGGGCCGGCGGCTGGGCGCTGCCGGTCGTCATCGGGGCGTTGCTCGTCATGGTGATGGGCCACGAGTTCGGCCACTACATCACGGCCAAGCGCGCCGGGCTCCAGGTGACCGACTTCTTCGTGGGTTTCGGCCCCGTGGTCTGGTCGATCCAGCGCGGCGAGACGCGCTACGGCATCCGCGCGCTGTGGCTCGGCGGCTACGTGAAGGTGCCCGGCATGACCTGGACCGACAAGGTGGACCCCGCGCTTGAGGCTCGCACGTACCGCCAGGCGAGCTATCCCAAGAAGGTCCTCTTCGCCTCGGCGGGTTCGCTGATGCACGGGGTCATGGCCCTCGTGCTCGCGTGGGCGTCGCTGACCATGGTGGGCATTCCCTCCTCGAGTCACATCGGGGTCGCCTCCTTCACCACCTGGCAGGGCCACACGCTCAACGCCGCCCAACTCGCCGGCATCAAGGTGGGCGATCGCATCGTCTCGGTCGACGGCACGGCGATCACGAACGCCGACACCCTGGTCAACCTGGTGCACGCCCATACGGGCCAGCGCCTGACCATCGTCGTCTCGCGCGACGGGCGCGACCTCACCCTGCACGCCACGCCGGTCGACGGGCGAACGATCAGGGTCAACGGCCAACCGCTCGCCACGGGATCGACGCCCCAGGGGTACCTCGGTGTCGAACTGGTCGCCCAGACCGTGCGCACGTCGCCCCTCGCGGCGATTCCCCAGTCGTTCTCAACCGTGGGGCGAATCTTCACGATGTCCGTGGCCGCGATCGGCCACGTCTTCTCGCCCGCGCAGTTCTCGAGCCTGTTCCACCAGGTCGCCTCGCCGGCGGCAGCGAACAACCCGACCAATCAGCTCAACCGGCCCCAGTCGATCGTGGGCGTGGCGCGCCTCGCGGTCCAGAGCTCCCAGGCCGGCGTCGGGGTGATGCTCGAGCTCTTGATGGCGGTCAACATCTTCGTCGGCGTCTTCAACATGATGCCGATGCTGCCCCTCGATGGCGGCTACGTGGCCGTGGCCACGTACGAGCGCCTGCGCAGTCGCAAACGGGCCTACCACGCTGACGTCAACAAGCTGCTTCCGCTCGTCTACGCGTTCGTGACCGTCTTGCTGGTGCTCTTTGCCACCACGCTGTACCTCGACATCGCCCACCCGGTCGTCGACCCCTTCCGCTAGAAGGTTCGTCCCACCTCGCGACACGGCAGAATGGGGGAGTGGATGTCACCGCCAGCCCCCTGAGCCCCCGTCGGCGCACGCGCCAGATTCACGTCGGCAGCGTCGCCGTCGGCGGTGACGCTCCCATCTCGGTCCAGTCGATGACGACCACCAAGACCGCCGACGTCGACGCGACGCTCGGCCAGATCTACGAGCTCGCCGCCGCGGGCGCGGACATCGTGCGCTGCACCTGCAACGAGCGCGCCGCGGCCGAGGGCCTCGCTCAGATCGTGCCGCGTTCGCCGGTGCCCATCGTCGCCGACATCCACTTCCACGTCGAGATGGCTCTCGCCGCCCTCGAGGCCGGGGTGCACGGTCTGCGCCTCAATCCCGGCAACCTGCGCAAGCCCGAGGAGATCAAGCTCGTCGCCAGCGAGGCCAAGGACCGGGGCGTGCCGATCCGCATCGGGGTGAACGCCGGCAGCCTGCACCCGGACATCTACGAGCGTTTCGGGGGCGCGACCCCTGAGGCGCTGGTGGAGTCGGCGCGCCTCGAGCTCGCCTACTTCGACGAGGTCGACTTTCACGACGTGAAGATCTCGGTCAAGGCCTCCTCGGTGGCGACGATGATCGCGGCCTATCGCCTGGCCGCCGAGACCTTCGACTACCCCCTGCACCTCGGCGTGACCGAGGCCGGACCCCTGCCCGGGGGCCTCATCAAGGGGACCGCGGGCATCGCGACCCTGCTCGCCGAGGGCATCGGCGACACGCTGCGCTACTCGCTCACCGCCGATCCCGTCGAGGAGGCCCGCGCGGGACGCCAGCTGCTCGAGTCGCTCGGCCTGCGCGAGCGCCGCGGGCTGGACCTCATCGCCTGTCCGAGCTGCGGACGCGCCGAGGTCGACGTGATCGGCGTGGCGACCGCCGCTCAGAACGCGCTGTCGGGGATGGGTCTGCCCATTCAGGTGGCCGTGATGGGCTGCGTGGTCAACGGTCCGGGCGAGGCGCGCCACGCCGACCTGGGCATCGCGGCGGGCAAGAAGCGCGGCCACCTGTTCATCCGCGGCCAGATCGTGCGGGTCGTGCCCGAGGACGAGATGGTCGCCGCCCTGGTGGAGGAGGCGACCAAGATCGCCGAAGAGGGCGTCGAGGCGCGCCTGGCCGCGCGCGACGTCACCGCCGAGGCCGCCGCGGCGGCAGACCGCGCGGCGCTACTCGAAGACCGCGGCGTCGACGCCAACCGCGTGGCCGACAAGGTCACCGAGATCCGTCGGCGAACCCACGAGTGAGCCTTCGCTAGGCTTCTCAGCCAACAAAGGAGACTCGTGGCCGCAGCGTTGACCCCCCAGGGCGAGGACTTTCCCCGCTGGTATCAGGACGTCGTGGCCAAGGCCGAGATGGCCGACAACGGCCCGGCGCGCGGGACGATGGTGATCCGTCCCTACGGCTACGCGATCTGGGAGCGCATGCAGGCCGAGCTCGACGTGCGCATCAAGGCCACGGGGGCCGAGAACGCCTACTTCCCGCTCCTCATCCCGCTGAACTACTTCTCGCGCGAGGCCGAGCACGTCGAGGGATTCTCGCCCGAGCTCGCGGTCGTCACCCACGGTGGCGGCGAGGAGCTGACCGAGGCTCTGGTCGTGCGCCCGACGTCCGAGACGGTCATCGGCGAGTTCATGGCCAAGTGGATCCAGAGCCACCGCGACCTGCCGCTGCGCCTGAACCAGTGGGCGAACGTGGTGCGCTGGGAGATGCGTCCGCGCCTCTTCCTGCGCTCGAGCGAGTTCCTCTGGCAGGAGGGTCACACCGCCCACGCCACGCGCGAGGACGCGGTGGGCTATCTGATGACGATCCACCTGAACGTCTACAACGACTTCTTGGTCAACGTGCTCGCCGCGCCCACCTACCTCGGGCTGAAGACGCCGCGCGAGCGCTTCGCCGGGGCGGTCAACACCATCACCGCCGAGGGCATGATGAAGGACGGCAAGGCCCTACAGATGGTGACCAGCCACGACCTGGGTCAGAACTTCGCGCGCGCCTTCGAGGTGAGCTTTCAGAGCGAGGACGGCCAGTCCGAGTACTGCCACACCACGTCCTGGGGCGCGTCGACCCGATTGGTCGGGGGACTGATCATGACCCACGGCGACGACCAGGGTCTGGTGGTGCCGCCGCGCGTGGCGCCGATCCAGGTGGTTGTCATCCCGGTACGCGACGACGACGCGGTCGCCGCGGCCGTCGAGCGCGTGGTGGGCGACCTCGCGGCCGCCGGGTTACGCGCGCGCGCCGACAAGGGTCGCGGCAGCTTCGGGCGCCGGGTGACCGACTGGGAGATCAAGGGCGTGCCGCTGCGCGTCGAGGTGGGTCCGCGCGACCTGGCCGAGGGCGTCGTCACGCTCGTGCGTCGCGACACCGGCGAGAAGGTCGTGCGACCAATCCAGGGCCTGGCCGCAGCCGCGGCCGCGCTGCTCGAGGAGGTCCAGGCCGACCTGCTGGCGGCGGCGACCGTGCGTCGCGATGGTGCCACGGTCGATGTTGCCACGGTGGACGAGGCCCTCGAGGCCGCCCAGTCGGGCTTCGCCCGACTGCCCTGGGCCGCGGTGGGAGAGGCCGGCGAGGACCGCCTCAATGCGGAGGCGGTCACGGTGCGCTGCCTGACGCGCCCCGACGGTTCCGTGCCCGAGAGCATCGAGGAGCCGGGCCTTTTGGCGATCGTGGCCCGTTCGTACTAATCGCCGCATTTTGGTGATACCGTCCCCTCGGGGAGGGGTTATTCGGTCACGTCCCGATTGTGGCGGGACGCTCTGACTGCTACACTGGTCGCGACAGTCCGCCAAGGACGTTTGGACTCGTTTTAGCGCGGGCCTTGGGCCCGTGCTTTTTTGTTGTCTGGACGCTGATCAGGAGAGGAGCGAAGGTGATGGAACTCGAGACACCGGTGCGCACACTCCTCGAGAAGCTGGGCATCGACCTCTACGACATCGATCTCGCCGGCGGGACGCTGCACGTCACGGTGACCCGCGAGGGGGGCATCGATCTGGAGACCCTGACCAGCGCGAGCCGGGCCCTGTCGGCCTGGCTGGACGAGACCGATCCGATCCCCGGTCACTACACCCTGGACGTCGCGAGCCCGGGCCTGGAGCGCCAGCTGCGCACGCCCGCCCACTTTCGCGGTGCCGTGGGCGAGACCGTCACGCTGCGCGAGCGCCGCGACGGCGAGCCCACCCGCCGCCTCGAGGGCGAGCTCGTGGCCGCCGATGAGACGACCGCGACGCTGCGCGTCGACGGCGAGGACGTCGTGGTGCGCCTCGAGGGCGTCGAGCGCGCCCGCACCGTCTTCGCCTGGGGACCCGCCCCGACCACTTCGACGAGCAAGAAAGGCTGATCATGGCGAATTTCGAATTCCTTGACGCCCTGGGACAGATTGCCCGCGACCAGAACATCGACGAGAACGAGCTGCTCATCGCCCTGGCCAACGCGCTGCTGGCGGCCTACAAGCGCCGCCCCGACTCGGCCGAGGACGCCGAGGTCGAGATCAACCCCGAGACCGGCGAGATCAAGGTCTGGGGTCTCGAACTCGACCTCGAGGGCAACGTCACGCGCGAGTGGGACGCGACGCCCGACGACTTCGGTCGCATCGCCGCCCAGACGGCCAAGCAGGTCCTGATGCAGCTGATTCGCGACATTCAGCGCCGCCAGATGTACGAGGAGTTCGCCAACCGCGAGGGCGACATCGTCTCGGGCACGGTTCAGCAGAACGACAACCGCTACACGTTGCTCGACCTCGGGCGCGTC
>JAJXXB010000227.1 GCA_021781315.1 Actinomycetes bacterium
CCCCGAGCCGGGTTCGCCGGGATCGCGTCGCGCTTCGATGACGGCGGGGCCCGAGGCGAAGGCCATGATCGCCTGACTGACGGCCCGGTGTGTCGAGACCGCTCCCTTGGGAAAACCCGTGGTTCCCGAGGTGTAGAGGATCGTCGCGTCGTCCTCGGGCGAGATCTCCACCACCGGCATCGCCGCCCCACGCACGACAACGTCACTCCAGTGCTCCACTCCGGGAGCGAGCGGCTCGAGTTCGTCGAGTCGTACACCAATCATTGCGACGCCCGCTCGGTGACACGCCGCGTGGGCGCGCGTGATGCGATCGGAGTCGCCGATGAAGACCGAGAGCCCCGAATCACCAATCGCGTACTCGAGTTCGTCCTCGGTCCACCACGCGTTGAGCGACACCGACACCGCGCCAATCGACACGATGGCGGCGAAGGCAATCACCCATTCGGGCAGGTTGCGCATGGCGATGCCGACTCGATCCCCCGGCGACACGTGATAGCGATTCACCAACGCGCTGGCCAGGGCGTCGACGTCGACCATCACGTCGTTAAAACTCCACTCCTCGTCTTCGTAGACGAGAAATGTCGCCTCCAGACCTCGCGAGGAGCCGAAGTAGTCGCGCAAAGTGGGAGGGGCGTTGACGAATTCGCGATTTCGCACGCCGTCTCGCTCCACCTCTCGGACCTCGAAAGGCATACCGGGTGCCGACACTGCGGCGATCGCATCGCGGTAACTGAGCCCCACGTCCCCTCGCTCCCCGAGGGCGCGAACGACGCCCTTGCTAGAACGGGTCCATGTTATCGAGCGACCATGACCCCACTCGGGAGGCCACCGCCAAGTTCACCGTGCGCGTCCATCCATCCGCCCGCGTTCCTCGTCTGATGATTCGCGACGATGTGCTCGAGGTCTACGTCCGTTCCCCCGCGCGCGAGGGCCGGGCCACGAACGAAGCGCGCGTCGCAATCGCCGGGGCCCTGAATATCGCGACGAGCAAAGTTGCGTGCGTCCACGGCGAACACGCACGGACCAAGCTATTCGCCGTGACCGGTGACGCCAGCGTGCGCACACGCCTCGCCGAACTCTTGGGCGGCTAAGCCAAGGCGCTCGGCGTCGAGGCCGCCTTCTGCGCGAGCTTCTCGACGGAGGCGGTGATCTTCTCCACCACGCCCGCGAGGTCAGTGCGCGCCTTCTCGGCCTCGGCTGAAAGGTTGGCGAGGTGGTTCACGTCCCACACGGTGAGGACGGGCTCCAGCACGTCGCGCAAGAACTGGCCCAGGCCGTAGATGCCCTCGCGGGCGATGCGCACCGCGTGACGGGTGAAGCTCGGAATGCCGGTGCCCGGCATGGCGAAGGAGCCGACTTGTTTGGCCGCGGCGATCATCATCGCCGATGGATCGATGGCGAAGGCCGCCATCGCCAGGTCGCGATAGAAGAGGTAATGCTTCGTCTCGTCGCCCGCCACCAAGGCCAGGACGTTGCGACCCATCTTGTCGTCCTTGGGCAGGTGTGCGCCGGTGTTGCGATGAGCAATCTGCGTGGCGCGCTCCTGGAACGACACGTAGCAGATGAGGTCGGCGAAGGACTCAGGCTCCGGCACCTCGGCCTTCTTCATCTGGACCCGACGACCCTCTTCGAGCAAGGTCGGGTCAATGCAGCGGCTGATGTGCACCCAGTCGCGCATGACCATCGAGTGACGGTTCTCCTCCATGGTCCACTGGTGGTTCCAGTCGAGGATGGGGTGCCCCTTGGGCGCGTGAGCGAGGATCGAATGCGTGTAGTAGGGCAGGTTGTCTTCGGTGAGCAGGTTCACGTAGATCGAGCTGCGCACGCCCTCGGCGAGTGGGTAGTCCGACTCACTCCACGGGTGATCGCCGTAGTTCTCGCCCTGACCCCAGTCGATCTGCTCGTGCGGCATCCACAGGCGCGGGGCCTCGAGGTGGCGGTTGTAGAGCCGCTCGACGTCGGGAACGATCTCCGTCAGTAGATCGACGCGACTCTTGGGTGTGCGCGAGAGTGCCATGGGGGTCCTTCGTAGTTCTCGCCCAGTGCGACAACGCACTTCCAGCGTAGTGGTCCCCCACTCCAAGAACCGTTAGGACTTCCTGGGATTGTGAAGTCACGCACAAAGGACGTCACAACGCCTGAGTAGGCTTGCTGATTCCATGTCGAACTTCCACGACCTGATCCCGCCAGATTTTCGCCGCAGCATCCACGGCCCGCTGCGGTGGTTCTTCGTGTCCACGTTCGCGAGTTCCCTGGGCTCGGGACTGGCCCTCTCCTTCTGGGTCGTCTACATGCACAACGTGCGCGGGTTCTCGGTCACCTTCGCCACGGGCTTGCTCGCCGCGAGCGCTGTCGTCGGTCTCAGCACCGGAGCGCTGTGGGGAACCCTCACCGACAAGCTCGGGCCGTTTCGCGTCATCGTGTTCAGCTACGTGAGTCTGGCCGTTTGCCTCGCCGCCTGGGCCTTCGTGCACACGACCTGGCAGGCCCTGGTGGTGGGGCTGATCATGGCCGCGGTTCAGGGCGCGGGCTGGGGACCGGGGGCCACGATGCTCACGCGCATGGTCGCCGAAGAGCACCGACAGCGTGCGTTCGGCTTCAACTTCATGCTCCTCAACCTGGGCATCGGATTCGGTGGTTTGGTGAGTGCCGTCATTGTCGACCTGCATCATCCCTTCACCTTCTCGCTTCTCTACCTGGGCAACGCCGTCCTGACCCTGGCGACGGGGCTCAACTTCATTCGCCTTCGCGCCTACGGCCGACCCGTCACCGACCATCACGACGACCCGGTGAAGATGGCCGAGGGCTGGCGCGAGGTCGTCGCCGACCGGCGCCTGCTGCGCTACGTGATCGCGTCGCTCGTGCTGCTCATCGGCGGCTACGGGTCGTTGGAGTCCGGCTTCAGCCTGTTCATCGTGAACAACGTCGGCATCTCCGCCCACGCCATCGGACTGATCTTCTTCTTCAACACGTCGACGATCGTGCTCGCTCAGATGTGGGTGCTCAACCGACTCGATCGACGCAGCCGCAGCCGCATCCTCGCGCTGGTCGGACTCTTCTGGTTCGCGTTCTGGATGATCACCGCGCTGACTCTCGCGCTACCCAAGCTACTTGCGGTGGCGTCGCTCTGCGTGGGCATGGTCGTCTTCGCGGTCGGTGAGACGATGCTCCAACCCATCGCCCCGGCGATCGTCAACGACATCGCGCCCGAGCACCTGCGCGGTCGCTACAACGCGGCCTCGGGCGTCACCTGGGGCGTGGCCGGCACGGTGTCGCCCCTCTTCACCGCACTTCTCTTCGGCCACCACCTCGGCGATTGGTGGCCCGCGGCGGTAGGGCTCGTCGCACTCGCGGGATCGCTCATGATGCTCGACCTGCGTCGGCACCTCAGTGCCGCCGAGGACGGTCTCGCCGTCAGCGAGTAGCCCGCCGCTCTCGCCGCCACTCGTCGGCAATCGCCGACCAATCCAGGCCCTCGGTGCTCTCACCGGCCGCGTGCAACTGACGGCGACGCTCGCCGAGCGCGGCGGCCAGATCAGCGAGGTCCTCGGGCAACGCGGACTCGACGAGGTCGCGGACGTGGCCCGCGAGCCACGGCGAGGACCCTCGCGTCGACACCGCCACGGTGACGTCACCGCGCTCGGCCTGGGCCATGAAGTACGCGGAGCATCGCCCGGGGTCGTCCACCACGTTGATGAGTCCCTGGCGGCGCTCCACGTCACGCACGATGCGATCGTTCACGCGCGCGTCGCCCGTCGCCGCCACCACGAGCAGGGCCCGCGCCGCGTCGCGGCGTCGATACCGGCGCTGACGCACCTCGACTCCCGGGGGCAGCGGAGCGAGGATCTCGGTTGCCACCACCGTGACGCGCGCTCCGGCGCGAACGAGTTGATGGGCACGTGAGGCACCGACACGTCCCGCGCCGACCACGAGAACCCGGCGTCCGCCGACGCAGAGAGCGACGGGCTGGATCACTCGTCGAGGGTCCCACTGAGAGCCCACGAATCGACCTCGTCGGCGACGGGACCCACGACGATGACCGCCGGCGACGACACGGTCGTCGCTCCGAGGTCACCAAGACGGCACCGCACCACCCGTTGGTCGCACCACGACACCCGCTCGACGACCGCGGTGGCGGTCTCGGGCGACAGCCCTCCGGCCACGAGCTCGGCGGCGATGTGTGCGCGCCGCTCCACGCCCATCAGGATCACCAACGTCAGGTGGGGATTGGCCAGCGTGCGAAAGTCGAGGTCGTGATCGCTCGCGCGTCCCGTCACAACCGTCACGCCCAGGGCGACGGCGCGCTCGGTGACGCTGATCCCCGCGGCGAGCGGGGCCGCGAAGGCCGACGACACCCCCGGAACCACCTCGACCGCGACCCCGGCCGCGGTGAGCGCGCGCCACTCCTCGGCCCCGCGACCGAAGACGAAGGGATCGCCGCCCTTAAGTCGCACGACGTACGAGTACTGCGTCGCGAGGTCGCACAGAGTCCGATTGATCGACTCCTGGCTCGGCCCGCGACCGGGCGCCTTTCCCACGTCCACGAAGCGCGCCGCCGGTGCGAGGGCCAGGACGCGGTCGTCGATGAGCCGATCGTGGACCACCACCTCAGCCCGTTTCAGTGTGTCGCGCGCGCGCAGCGTCAGCAGGTCCGGCGCTCCGGGGCCCGCCCCCACGATGTAGACGGTCACGCCAGTCCCCGTCGCGTGACGAAGTCGCCAAAGGCCTCGTCGTCGTCGGCCTCCGCCACCCACGCGTCGATCAGGGGACGCAACGTCTCGTCGAGGTCGTCCAGCTTCACCTTCTCGCGATAGATCCGCGCCAGGCGGTCACCGCGCGGTCCGCCGCCGACGTAGACGTCATAGGAGGTCTTGGTTCGACCCACGACGCCGATCTCGGCGACCGCGGGGCGCGCGCAGCCGTTGGGACAGCCGGTCATGCGCAGTTGCAGCGGTCGCCGCGACGCACCCGCCGAGTCGACGAGTCCCTGTACGCGCTCGACCACGCCGTCGAGCACGCGCTCGGATTCAGCCAGCGCCTGGCCACACGTGGGAAGGGCCGGGCAGGCGAGCGCCTGGCGCTGGACCGGACCGAGATCGCCCACGCCGGCGACGTGGTGCTCGCGGAGCACTCGCTCTACATCGCCACGTCGCGCCAACGGGATCTCGGTCAGGATCAGATCCTGTTGGGCCGTGATGATCATCCCCGGGCGAATCGTCTGAGCGATCTCGCGCAGCGCGCTGCGCAGGCGTGTCGCGTCGGAGTCGCGCACGCGTCCGGCGCCGACGCGGATTCCGAGATCGAACGTGGCGCCGCGCTCGCGCCACCCTAGGTGATCGTCGGCCGCGCCGAAGGTCAGTGGCACCGGGTCGGTGAGCGGCGCGCCGAGTCGAACCTCCACCTCTCGTCGAAACGCGTCGATCCCCATGTCGGCCACGACATACTTCAACCGGGCCCGGCGGCGATTCGTACGGTCCCCGAGATCGCGGTAGGCGCTCAGCACCGCGGTGATGAGCGCCGTGACCTCGTCGGGGGTCACGAAGGCCAGCGGATCGGCGAGGCGGGCGAACGTGTCTTCCTGGGCGTAGGAGCGCCCGAGCCCCCCTCCGACGAACACGCTGTACCCCGCACCGCGCTCGGGATGGGTCACCGGCACGAGGCCGAAGTCCTGGGCCAGCACGTCGACACAGTTCTCGGACTCGCACCCGATGGCGATCTTGAACTTCCGCGGCAGGAAGGTCGCGCCGTAGAAGTCGTGCTCGACCTCGGCCGACGCGGCGATCTCACCGCCAACGAAGATCTCCCAGTGCGCTCGGGTGCGCGGTTTGAAAGTCGCCGCGATACGCCGCGCGAGCGCGGCGCCGTCGCCGTCGCGCCACAACGTCGGGCACATCACGGTGTTGCGCACGACGTCACCGCACGCGGCGAAGGTCGTCATCGCGTACTCGTGCAAGGCGTAGGCCAGGGGACGAAGTCCGTTCTTGGCCACACCGTGGAACTGCACGGCCTGACGGGTGGTGAGGCGAATCGAGCCGTCGGCCAGCTCCTCGGCGATGCGGTCCAGGGCCAACCACTGCTCCGACGTCAGTGCGCCCCCCGGAATGGCCACGCGCGCCATGAAGATGTGGGCCAGTTCACGTCCGGCCGCGGCGAGCGCACGACGTTGGTCGCGATCGTCCTGGGAGTAGATCCCGTGGAACTTGAGCAACTGGTGCGACTCGGCCGACACCCCCGTCGACTCGGCGTCGAGGTCGGCGACCAGGTCGCCGCGCAGGCCGTCGCTGGCGAGCTTCAAGGCCTCGACCGACCTGGTCGAGGGAGCGTCCTCTAGTGCCGTGTCCACCATCGCGACTCCTTACCTGACTATTTCCATAAATGTTATGGTTATTGTCAGGTATTGAGACGGCGATGCCGTCCTCCCTGAGATGTCCCTCAGGTGGCTACGGGGTCCAGTGCCACGTAGCCGAGAGGATCGTCAGCACCGCCAGCGCCGCGGTGGACAGCACGAGCAGCACTGCCGCCGCGCGAGGGCTGCGACCGACACCCAGGGCCGCGAAGATGGGAAATCCTCGCAAGAGTAGGCGCGGGGTGATGCCCACGATCGGCGAGTACAGACCCATCGCGAGTACCGCCACCACGTACACCGTCCAGGTGAGGGGTGGGCGAGCACGGGCGAAGGCCATGAGCATCGCGAGCGTCGCGAAGGCGCTGAGCACCCGCACGGTGTCGTTGGGATCAGCAAATCCCAGATTCCAGACGTTGGCGAACGCGTGGGGCAGCCCCGAGCCGTAGGCGCCCTCCTGCCAGCCGTTGCGCTGGGCGTGGAACCACTCGAAGAAGGAACCCGTGTGCACCCAGAGGTAGACGAAAAATGCCCCTACCCCCACTGGCGCGAGCACCGGCGCGGCGAGGGCCGCGTAGTCGCGCCGCGAGCGAATCGCCCCGATGGCGGCCACCACGCAGGGCACCACCACTGCCACGGCCACCGGATCGGCACTCGTGGCGAAGGCCGCGGCGAGACCCGCCAGAATCCACCGTCGCCGTCCGA
>JAJXXB010000072.1 GCA_021781315.1 Actinomycetes bacterium
CGCGAAGCTAACTCCGCGCTCGAGGATCGTGTCAAAGCCTACCGAGCGCGCGAAGCCGACGCCCTCGTCCAGCGTGGCGAAGACCCTTCCTTCGTAGAGGTCGGGCACGTGCACGACGTGGCCAGCGGCGCGCAGTCGATCGGCGAACGCGAGCGTTCCGGCCGTCAGGCCCTGAGCGTGATGAAACAGCACGATTTCAGTCACCACGCGCACACTAGCGAGGGGACCGCCCGCTGTCGAGTGCCAGTTCGTTGCGCGAGTGTCGAGCGCGAAGGGGCTAGTCCCGCCATCCGCGCGCGATAGGGCGGGTTCGGGCCCCGCGTCGACGACGCCCGATGGCGATCAGGCCGAAACGTCAATTCCATTTCGCCGAATACACCATCGCCAGAGCTCGTCGCCGTCGACCTCGCTCGAACGGCGAGGGCGTGTCCAGGGAAGGTAGTACTCACCGCGGGGACGTCGGTCCAGCCAAATGCCCGAGGTGGTCCCCACCTCGCCCGCCGCGCCGCTGGCCAACCAGATGGCGGTGTCGGCGCCGTCGTCGACGCGGCGAAGCAGTGGCCCCAGCCGATGAAACGTGGGCAGCGAGACGGCGAGACCCGGCGTGTCCGTCCAACCGGGGTGCATCACGTAACTGCGCACACCCTCGTGGGCCCATCGTCGCGACCATTCGTGTGCGAGAAGAACCTGTGCCCGCTTGGCCCGAGCGTACGCCTTCACCCCGTCATAGCCGTCGGGCCCCATCTCGAGACGCGCGAGTTCGAATCGTTCCGTGTACATGCCGCCCGACGCCACGGTCACGATCGTCGACTCAACGACCCCGCACAGCAGGGGCGCGAGCCGCCAGGTCAGTCGGAACGGGGCCAACACGTGGGTGGCCACCGTCATCTCGACGCCGTCTCTGGTGGTGACGTAGTCATGCCCGAGCGCTCCGGCGCTGTGGATGATCCCGTGTAGGCCGGCTCGATCCTCTCCAATGCGCTCGGCGAGTTCGTCGACACGGGCGAAGTCGGTCAGATCGAGCGCCGCCGTACGCACCGCGGTGCCGCCCGCGCGGATTCGCTCCGCCAGTTCCTCGAGGCGACCCTCGTCGCGACCGGTGATCCAGAGGTCAGCGCCCGCACGTGACAGGGCGAGCGCACTCGCCCGTCCGATCCCCGAGGACGCGCCCGTCACGAGAATTGTGCGCCCCTCCATCGATCCCACGGGACGCCAGTCCTGTGTGGCGCGCCGAAGGGTCACACCTACGCGGCTAAAACTCGCCACGATGGTGGCCTCGAGTGCGGCGTCGAGGAGTTCGGCCCCGATATGGCGGCCCTGTGACCAGGGGCGAGGCGTTTTCAGGATCACGTCCTTCAGTTTAGTGCTAAATTACACGTTCGCCGCCGGCGTCATTGACCGCGCTGGCTCTGACGACGGGACGTACTTCGCCATGCGCATCGCCATCATTGGCTCCGGCATTGCCGGACTGACCAGTGCCCACCTTCTCTCGCGGCACCACGACGTCACGGTCTTCGAGATCGACTCGCGCCCCGGCGGGCACGCGCACACCGTTGACGTGACGATCGCGGACGAGACGCACGCCGTCGATACCGGCTTCATCGTCTACAACGAACGCAACTATCCGGGCTTGACCCGCCTCTTCGCCCACCTCGGGGTCGCGACTTCACCCAGCGACATGAGTTTCTCGGTGAGCGATCCCCGACACGGTCTCGAGTGGCGATCGAGCACGCTCAACACGGTGTTCGCCCAGCGACGAAATCTCTTGCGTCGTGACTTTGTCACGATGCTTGCCGACATCGGCTCATTCAACCGTCAGGCCCGCAAACTGCTCACCGATGGGCGCATTTCGCACAGCCTGAGCCTGCGCGAGATGCTCGAGGCGGGGCCGTGGTCCGAGCGGCTGCGGGAGTGGTACTTGGCACCAATGGTCTCGGCGATCTGGTCGGCGCCGATGGTCGACGCCCTCGAGATCCCCGCTGCGACCTTCGCGCGATTCTTCGACAACCACGGGCTGCTCTCGCTGGGCGACAGGCCCCACTGGCGCACGGTCACGGGCGGATCTCGCGCCTACGTCGAGAAGATCGCCGCGCCACTCGGACGACGCCTGCGAGTGAACACGTCGGTCTCGAAGGTGACGCGTCGCCGCGACGGCGTCGAAGTCACGAGCGACGTCTTTGGACCCGAGACGTTCGACCATGTGGTCCTCGCCACCCACAGCGACCAGAGCCTGGCGTTGCTGAGCGACCCGAGCGAAGCCGAGCGCGAGATTCTCGGGGCGATTCGCTATCAGCCCAGCGCCGTCGTTCTGCACACCGACGAGACGCTCCTGCCGCGCTCGCGTCGCGCCTGGGCGAGCTGGAACTACCGCCTCGGATTCGACGACTCGGCCGCAACGGTCACCTATCACATGAATCAGCTTCAATCGATTCCCTCGCGCCACCAGATCCTGGTCAGTCTGAACCAGACTGATCGCATCGACGCGGAGCGAATCGTGGGCGAGTTCGACTACTCGCACCCCGTGCTGGACGCGGGCGCGATCGCCGCCCAGCGCAGGGTCGCCGAGATCGACGGTCGGCGCGGCACATGGTTTGCCGGTGCGTACTGGGGATACGGTTTTCACGAAGACGGACTCCAGAGCGCCCTGCGCGTGTGTCGCCACTTCGGAGTAGAACTGTGACGCAGATGAGAAGCGCCCTCTACGAAGGAGTGGTTCGTCACCGCCGGCTCGCTCCGGTTCGCCACGAGTTCACGTATCGGATCGTGCTGCCGCTGATCGACCTCGACGAGTTGGACGCCGTCTGCGCGCTGCACCCCTGGTGGGCGCGCGAGCGCATGCGTCCCGTCACCTACCGGCGTCGCGACTTCTTTGGGCCGGCGGAACTCGCTCTTGAGGAGGCAGTGCGTGAGAAGGTCGCTCGCGAGTTCGGTCAGCGACCAGCGGGGCCCATCGCGATGCTCGCTCACCCGAGGATCTGGGGCTGGCAGTTCAACCCGATCTCCCTGTACTACTGCTACGACGAGTCGGGTGCGAGAGTCGAATCACTGCTCGCTCAGGTGACCAACACGCCCTGGCACGAGAGCCACGCCTACGTGCTGGGTGCGCCGGGAACCCACCGGGTGGATAAGGCGTTGCACGTCTCGCCGTTCATGGGCATGAACGCCCACTACGACTTTTCTTACGACGCCCCGACGAGCGACCTGCACCTCGCCGTGAACGCGATCGAGCAGGGCGAGCTCGTTCTCGAGACCTCACTGGATCTCACTCGTCGTGAGATCACCCGAGGAGACCTGGGCCGCGTGCTGTGGGACTACCCACTCATGACCGCACGAGTCTCCCTGGGCATCTACCACCAGGCGGCGAGACTACGGCGCTCGGGCGTGCCCTTCGTGGCCCACCCCGCCCGCGGGCGCGCCCAAGGGTTCCCGGAGAGTTCGGCGTCGTCAAAGGGCGCCCCTCGTGCCTGACGACGCCCCGTCGCTTTCGATCGACCGGTCGGACTCGCTGACAAGCCTCGTGGACGCCTCACCAACGAAGAACCACCGGGCGCGACGGCTCCTCTTCGCCCTCGCGCGACGTTCGCGCGGTGGACGGCTCATCGTGCGAGACGCGCACGGTACGGTCGAACTGGGCCGCGGAACACTGGTCGCCCACGTCGACGTCCACGACCCACGCGCCTACCAGGCTCTCCTTCGGCGCGGCTCGCTCGGCCTGGGCCTCGGCTACCTCGAAGGCTGGTGGGACTGCGACGACCTGGTCGCCCTGGTGCGAATCCTCGTGCGTGACCGCGGACGGCTTGGTCGCGTCCAGGATGATGCGGGTCGAGTGGTTAGCCGCCTCGTTGATCCCATTCGTCGCCGCCGGCGACGCCCACCGACCCAGGACCGTCGATTCGTTCAGGCACACTACGACATCGGCAACGAGTTCTTCTCACTGATGCTCGATCCAACGATGAGCTACTCGTGCGCCGTGTTCGACCATGTGGACGACACGCTCGAGAGTGCGTCGCTGGCCAAGTTCGATCGCATCTGTCGCAAACTCTCCCTCGGCGCGAACGATCACGTGCTCGAGATCGGTACTGGTTGGGGCGGCTTCGCGGTCTTCGCGGCGTCGCGCTACGGCTGTCGAGTGACCACGACCACCATCTCGGCCGAGCAGTACGACTACGCAACGCGCGTGGTGGCAGAGCGCGGACTCGCCGAGCGCGTCACCGTGTTGAATCAGGACTACCGCGAACTTCGCGGCACGTTCGACAAGCTTGTCTCGATCGAGATGATCGAGGCCGTCGACTGGCGCCACGTACCGGGGTTCTTTCGCGCCTGCTCGCGCCTGCTCGCGCCCGACGGTCTGATGGCGCTGCAGGCGATCACCATCGAGGACGCGAGCTACGAGCGGGCCAAGACGACCACCGACTTCATCAAGGCCTTCGTGTTCCCGGGCGGCTGCCTGCCGTCGATGACGTCACTGACCACGGCGAGTGCCCGCGCGCACCTGAGCGTGGTCGACGTCGAGGACATCGGCCGTCACTACGCCGAGACCTTGCGGCGATGGCGTCAGAACGTCGACGCGCACCGTGACGCGGTGCGTCTGCTCGGCTACGACGAGAGGTTCGAACGGCTTTGGTCGCTCTATCTCACCTACTGCGAGGCGGCCTTTCTGGAGCGCCACGTCAGTGACGTCCAGATCATCCTCGCTCGAGACGGGTGGCGACCGGTACTCGCCGCGCGCGCGTAATTCTCATCGGCGGTGCTGGGCGCGAAGACGCTCGACCAGTGCGACCACGTCACGCGCGTCGCGGCCCGTCCAGTGTTCGCTGCCTAGTCGGTGCGCGGCGAGTTCATCGTTCACCGCCGCCCCCCCGACGAGCACGATCGTGTCAGTGCGCTCGCGCAGACGCGCCACGGTGTCGGTCACGGCTGCCTCGTGGCCCGCGGTGGTGACGGCGATCAAGACGCACAGGGGTCGTTCGCGTTCGGCCGCGTCCGCGAAGGAGTCGGCGGGCGTGTCGCCCCCCAGCTCGATGACGTGGAATCCGGCGCCGCGCAACTGGTCGGCCACGATGGCCACCGGAATCTCGTGGCGCTCTCCGGCGACCGCGCCTACGAGCACGGTGCCGCGCTTGCGACCCGGTCGCGCGAAGCGAGGACCGAGGCGGGCGATGAGGCGCCGCGTCGTCGCACTCGCCAGGTGCTCGTCGGCCACGTCCAACTCCCCGCGCGACCAGCGACGCCCGACTTCTCGCATCGCGGGCGCCAGCAGGGTGAGGTGAACCTCCGCGGGTTCCGCCCCCGAGGCCAGGGCGTCCTCCACGACGCGCCACGCGCCGGCCTCGTCGCCCGCCACGAGCCGGTCGAGGAGATGCTCGGCGGAGGCCGTGCGCGCCGCGCCGCGGGGTTGGTCGACGCCCCGCCCGACGCGCACGGTGTCGAGGTCCCCGGTCCTCACCCGCCACGTGGCCCCGTCGTGCTCGGCCGCGAGTCGCCCGGTTCGCACGTATCGATAGACGGTCATGTAGTGCACGCCGAGGATCGCGGCGGCCTCCTGGAGACCTACCGTCCCGGTGGCACGCGCCGCATCCGTCACCTCGTGCCTCCGATCGTCGCGAGTCGGCCGGCGAATCACCGCGAGCCCTCGACCATTAATTTAGTGCTAACTATTGAGGAGTCTCCGTGCCCCACGTCGTCGTTCGCATCACCAGCCCGCGTCCACCCGCCGAAGTCCTCGCCGACATGGCGGACTTCAGCCACGCTCCCGAATGGGACCCGAGCGTCGTCTCCGCCACGCGACTCGACGCGGGTCCCCTGCGCGTGGCGAGTCGCTTCGACCTCGTGGTTCGATCCGCGCGACGCGTTACGCCCCTGCGCTACGAGGTGACCGAACTCGATGAGCAACACGCGATCTTGACGGCTCGCACAGCGACCCTCGAGTCCATCGACACCCTCAGCGTGGAGTCCCAGGGCCACGGCACGGTCTTCACCTACGACGCCCGACTCACGCTGCTAGGTATCTGGCGCGTCTTCAACCCGGTTCTCGCGGTGATGTTTCGCTCCCTCGCGTCAAGGGCCGAGGCCGGGATCCGGCACCGCTTGTCGTAGCACCCAGGCGCCACCTCGCAACCTCACCGTCGCGCATGCCACGCCCGTACGCCGTCGAGTACGTGGGCGAATTCACGAATCGGTGGTCGCTCGTCGAATGTCCGAGCGGGGCACGGCGGATTCTCTTGGCGCCCACCAGGGCGTCGAGCACCTAACGCCTGCACCGAGCTCGTGGTCGTTGTCGTACGTTCGCCAATGCTGAAGGTAGTAGGCGTCTTCAATTCGAGTCGACCGTTCTAGCGTTCGGTATTTAAGACACAGCCCCGAGGAGCCGACGATGACGTGGTCGACGTTGCCGTGGAGTCCGGGCGTGTGAGGGGATAGTTCTCCAGGGGATCGCCTGTCGCCGACGTTCACCTCCATCGTGAACGTCACCCTCGATCGTGGCGGGGCGTCTCGCGCTCGGCGACCCCATGCGCGGGCCGGCGTCTGGACCCACAACAGGGCCGACGTTGTTCACGGGCTCACCGGTGCCGGCCCGAGGACTGTGTGTACCGGGTGCTGGCGATCGCCTACGCGGCCTCGAGTGCCAGCTCGTCTCCGAGCGGTGTGTCGAGGTCGGTGTCGCGTTCGCTCGATCGACCGACGAGACCCATGAGGACGATGGCGCTGGCGGCAAAGAGCGAACCGACTTCGAACACGACGTGCATCCCGTGCACCAGCACCGCGACCTGACGAGTCTGCGCCGCGCGGTCCGCGCTCGCCAGGAACTGGGCGTGGTTGGTCACCGAGGAGAAGACATTCACGAGTACTGCCAGACCGACGGCGGCTCCGAGTTGCTGGGAGACGTTGACCAGACCCGACGCCGCGCCGGCGTCGAGCGGGCTGACGCCCTCGAGCGAGAGGGTGGCCAGGGACACGAAGGAGAGTCCCGAGCCCATCGCGAGCACGAGGATCACCGACAGAATCGCCCCATAGT
>JAJXXB010000140.1 GCA_021781315.1 Actinomycetes bacterium
GCTCGTCGAGGTTCGCGAAGGCGTGCTCGAGGCTCTCGACCTGGAAGAGGGCGAGGATCTCGGCCTCGTTGGCGAGTAGGACGTCGACGTGGTTGGTGACGAGCTCCAAGAAATCGCGCCGGTGGCGCTCGACACAGAACATGTCCGACAGCGACAGCGCCACCATCGAGTCGTGCTGGTGGGCGAAGTCCACGACCTTCTGGATCGCCATCTTGGCCGGGGGCAGGTCGTAGAGGTAGCCCTCGATGTAGGTGATCTCCGAGCGCGCGATAAGCCGCTCGTTGATGTCGGCGACGTGGAGCCGGTTGGAGGCACCGAGGTAGGTCGCCATGGTGCGCTGCGCGTCGTCGGTGATAAAGACGTGGCACCGGCCCGTGGCGCCCTCCTCGGGCGAGGCGATCGCCAGGTCCAGCTCGACGCCCATGGTGCGCAGGTCGTGGGTGAAGCGCTCGCCGAACTCGTCGTCGGCCACCTTGCCGATGTAACCGCAGGTCCCCCCGAGGGCGGCGATGCCGGCGATCGAGTTGGCGACCGAGCCGCCCGACATCTGGATCGTCGGGCCCATCGACTGGTAGAAGGTGTCGAGTTGCTCCTCGCCGATCAGTGTCATCGACGCCTTGACCAGGCCTAAGTCGTGGTACACCTCGGCCGAGTCACGCGCGATGATGTCGAGCATCGCGTTGCCGATGCCCGTCACGGCGAGCCTCGTCGGACCCGGCTTGAGGCGCAGCGAGACGGGTGTCGGCGGAGTTGTCACTTAGCGAGCGTAGAAGATTTGCCTCTAAGGTTTCCAACTATGACTTCTCCCAATCCCTTCCGCCTGCCACGTACCGTCGTCCCCCGCGCCTACCGGATCTTTTTGACGCCGGACCTCGAGGGCGCCACCTTCGCCGGACGGGTCGAGATCGACGTCGAGGTCACCGAGCCCGTCGACCACGTCACCATGCACGCGATGAATCTCGTCCTCGGACCGGCGACCCTCACCGGCCAGGGCACGAGCCGCCGCTCGGACGAGCCGGCCTTTGACGAGACCTACCAGACGGTCACCTTCGCCTTCGCCGAGACGATTCCCGACGGACCCGCGACGGTCGAGATCGCGTTCTCGGGCGTGCTCAACGATCAGCTGGCGGGCTTCTACCGCTCGACCTACACCGACGACGCCGGCGTCGCCCACGTGATCGCGACGACCCAGTTCGAGCAGTCCGACGCCCGTCAGGCCTTCCCCTGCTGGGACGAGCCGTCCTTCAAGGCCACCTACCAGGTCAACCTCACGGTGCCGAGCCACCTGGCCGCCATCTCGAACTCGCCCGAAGTGGAGAACGTCGACCTCGGCAACGGGCAGCGCTCGGTGCGCTTCGCGCCGACGATGGTCATGTCCACCTACCTCGTCGCCTTCGTCGTGGGACCCTTCGAGTTCACCGAAGCCGTCGACGTCGACGGCGTGCCGCTACGGGTGGTCTACCCCGTCGGCAAGGGCCACCTGACCGCCCTCGCGCTCGAGGCCGGCGCCTTCGCGCTGCGTTACTTCAGCGAGTACTTCGCCATCCCCTACCCCGGCGAGAAGCTCGACATGGTCGCGATCCCCGACTTCGCCGCCGGGGCGATGGAGAACCTGGGTTGCGTGACCTACCGTGAGAACGCGCTGCTCGTCGACCCGGCGAGCGCCTCGATCGCCGAGGTCCAGCGCGTCGCGCACGTCGTGCACCACGAGATCGCCCACATGTGGTTCGGCGACCTGGTGACGATGGAGTGGTGGGAGGGGATCTGGCTCAACGAGGCCTTCGCGACCTTCATGCAGCTGCTCTGCACCGACGCCTTCCGCCCCGAGATGCACATCTGGACCGACCAGGCCGTCCTGCGCGACCTGTCGATGCACGTCGACGGCCTCGCCTCGACCCGCTCGATCGAGTACGAGGTCATCTCCCCCGACGACACCCAGGGCATGTTCGACGCGCTGACCTACGAGAAGGGCGGCTCGGTGCTGCGCATGCTCGAGCAGTTCCTCGGCGCGACGACCTTCCGCGACAGCATCCGCCACTACCTCACCACCCACGCCTACGCCAACACGGTGACCGGGGACCTGTGGGACGCGCTCGAGTTCGTCTCGGGCCAGCCGGTGCGCGAGATGATGGACACCTGGATCCTCCAGGGCGGCCACCCCATCGTGACCCTGGCCAACGGCACCCTGAGCCAGTCGCCCTTCATCTTCGGCGACCCGGCCAACAAGGGGGCCGTCGGTGACCGCTGGCTCGTGCCGGTGCTCACCCGGTCGCTCGAGGGCGGCGCGACCTCCCAACACCTCTTGCGCGACGAGCCCGTCGCGCTGAGCGACGCCGCACCCGTAGTCGTGAACGCCGGCGGCTGGGGCTACTTCCGCTCGCGCTACGCTTCGGCGGACCTGGCGGCCCTCGCGGCACGACTCGACGAGCTCGACGAGCTCGAGCGCGCCATGCTGGTCGCCGACACCTGGGCGCTGCTGTTCGCCGGCGAAGTGACCTGGCGCGACTTCTACACCGTGGCGGCCGGCCTGGGCGCGCAAAACGAACCCATCCCGTGGGGATTCGTCGCGGCCGCCGTCACCATGATCGAGCGCGCGCTGCCCGAAACCAAGCGCGACGAGCTCGCGCGCGAGGTGCGCGAGCTCGCCGAGCCCCAGTTCGCCAGACTCGGCTGGGACCGACGCGAAGACGAGAGTACCCTCACCGGTCAGCTGCGCGCCATCGTCATCGGACTGCTCGGGATGGTCTGCAACGACGACGCGATCATCGCCGAGGCGCGACGTCGCTTCGAGGCCGACACCATGGACGGCGACCTGGCGTTGACGATCCTGCGCATCACCGCCCACCACGGGTCGGTGAGTGACTACGAGACGTTCCTCGCGCGCTACCGCGTCGCCCCGTCGCCCCAGGAGTCGCTGCGCTACCAGCTCGCCCTGGGTGGCTTCAGCGACGAGAAGATCGCGCTCGACGCGGCCGAGCGCTGCTTCAGCGAGTTCCGCCCCCAGGACGCCCCGATCATCTTCGTGCAACTGATGCGCAATGAGACGACCGGACCCACCGTGTGGCGCTACCTCGCCTCGCGCTGGGACGAGGCCATCGAGCGCTACTCACGCAGCCTCCACGCCCGTCTCGCCGCGGCGCTGCCGACCTTCGTCAACGACGCGGCCCTCGCCGACGAGGTCGAGGCCTTCCACCGCGCGCACCCGGTCGTCGGCGGCTACCCCGCCACCGTGGACCAGCAGCTCGAGCTCATGCGCGCGGGCCAGGCCTTCGCGGCCGCCATTCGACAGCAGTTCTAGCGCCATGTCCGTGGGCGCCTTCCTCGGGATCATGGCCCTCATGTTCCTCCTGGAGTTGCCCGACAAGACCATGGTCGCGACCATCGTGATGTCCACCCGGGCGCGGCCGGGCTCGATCGTGCTGGGCGCGTCGGCCGGCTTCGTCGTCCAGATGGGCATCGCGGTGGCCGCGGGCAGCGCGCTCACCCTGCTGCCGGTGCGCCCCAAGGAATTCGTCGTGGCGGCGCTCTTCCTCGGGGGCGCCGCCTACCTGCTGTTCGTGCCCGAGAAGCTCGAGGAGCGAGAGGGCGAGCGCGAGGGCGAGCGCGAGACCACGGGCACGCGCTGGAAGGAGGTCACCACGGCCTTCAGTGTCATCTTCCTCGGCGAGTTCGGCGACCTCACCCAGATCCAGGCCGCGAACCTCAGCGCCAAGACCCACCAGCCCGTCGAGGTCTTCATCGCCTCGTCCATCGCGATGATCGCGGTGTCGTTCCTCGGGGCCTTCGGCGGTCGGGCCCTGCAGCGCATCGTGCCGCTGCGACTCATCCGCCTCGGCGGCGGCGCCGTCTTCGCGGTGCTCGGCCTCTACACCCTCGTCGAGGCGCTGCGTTGAACTACGAGGACCGCCTGGACTTCGCCGCGACCGTGGCGGGCTTCATGCCGCCCGACGAGGGGCGCGCGCTCGCGCACCACGGGCTGATTCGCGCCAGCGAACGCCCCGGTGGCACCTGGCTCGAGATCGGCGCGTGGTGCGGCAAGTCCGCGGTCTACCTCGGCGCGGCCGCCGCGCGGGGCTCGAGCGTGCTCTACTCGCTCGACCACCACCACGGCAGCGAGGAGAACCAGGTCGGCTGGGAGCACCACGACCCGACCCTGGTCGACTCCGTCGACGGCCGGTTGAATACGCTCCCCTCGTGGCAGCGCACCATCGCCACCGCCGGGCTCGAGGACACCGTCGTCGGGCTCGTCGGACCATCGAGCGTCGTCGCCGCGCACTTCGCCCAGCCCCTCGACCTGCTCTTCATCGACGGCGGGCACGGCCACGACGTCGCCTGGGCCGACTACACGGCCTGGGCGCCCAAGGTCGTTCCGGGCGGGCGGCTTCTGATCCACGACGTCTTTGCCGATCCGGCCGACGGCGGTCGCCCGCCCTACGAGATCTACTGCGCCGCCCTCGAGGCCGGATTCGACGAGGTCGACGCCGTGGGCTCGCTGCGAGTCCTACGGGCCCGCTAGCGCACAACCCGGCTCGGCGCAGTCGGGGACCCTCGCGAGCACGCGCGCGTCGTGGCGGAACATGCCCGACGCGCCCGAGGACGAGGTGAGCGCGTCCGCCGCCAACAGCACCGCGGCCACCGTGTAACTCGTCACCTCGCGGTCGGGGAACGTGACGTGTTCGGGGTAGGCGAGGCCCGTCCAGTAGGCGCCGTCGCCGCGGCGGTGCCGGCTCGTCTGCTCGAAGAGCTCGAGCGCCTCGCCGGTCAGACCAATGGCGTCCAGGGCCAGCACGCACTCGGCGGTCTCGGCGGCGGTCACCCAGTCGTTGGTCGACACACAGCGCACACCGTGGCCGGTCATGACGTGGCGCTCCCAGCCGTCGCGAATGCGCCGCTCGCCGGCGTCACCGGTCAGTGCCCCACTGATCACGGGGTAGTACCAGTCCATGGCGAACTCGTTCTTGGGCGCAAAGGCCCCCGGGTGGTGCGCGACCGCGTGGCCGAGGCGCCCGGCCGCGCGCTCCCACGCCGGCGCGGCACGGTCGAGGCGCGCAGCGAGGGTGATGGCGCTGCGCAGGGCGTGGTAGATCGACGATGAGCCCGTCAAGAGCGCGTAGCCCTCGGGCCGGCCGGCGGCGTCGATCGACCACCGGATCGTGCCGTCGTCGAGCTGCCAGCGCAGCACGAAGTCGATCGCGCGCGCGACGACGCCAAAGAGCGACGCGACGAAGTCGACGTCGTCGGTGACGAGCAGGTAGTGGCACAGGCCCGTCGCGACGTAGGCGCAGACGTTGGTGTCCAGGCGCGCGTCGAGCACGTCGGCGCCGCGGTAGTAGTTGAACCAGCTCCCGTCGCCGAGCTGGGTGGCCGCGAGCCACCGGTACGCGGCGCGGGCCTCGTCGAGGCGGCCGGCCACCGTGAGGGCCATCGCGACCTCCACGTGGTTCCAGGGGTCGCAGTGCCCCCCGTCGAACCACGGCAGCTGGCCGCTCGGGCGCTGCAGGCCGACGAGGAAGTCCGCGCTCGCGTCGACCTCCTCGGCACTCAGCAGTCCGGGCACCCCGGCGAGGCCGCTCGCGAGGATCGTCACGACGCGGGCTTGTCGAGGTAGTAGATGACGGACTTGCCCATGAGCGGCGCGAGGACGCGCTCGGCGAGCCGGGTGATCGCCGGGCGCTTCACGATGTCCCACACCAGCAGGCGGTGGTAGGCCCGCACGAACCGGTTGTCGTCGTTGGTCGTGCCGACGAGGCACTTCAGCCACCAGTACGGGCTGTGCAGTCCGTGGGCGAAGCCGTGCCCGCTCACCGACAGCCCGACACCACGCAGCCGGTCCTCGATCACCGAGCGGCGGTAGATGCGCACGTGGCCCCCGGGGACCATGTGGTACTCGTCAGAGAGTGCCCAGTTCACCAGCTCGGGAAAGAAGCGCGGCACGGTGACGGCCATCGTCCCCCCGGGGCGCAGCACGCGCGCGAGCTCGGCCATCGCCGCGCGGTCGTCAGGGATGTGCTCGAGCACCTCCGAGCAGATGACCCGGTCAAAGGAACCGTCGGGGAAGGGTAGGTGCAGGGCGTCGCCCTGCACCGCGGCGGCGCGGACCTCGCCGGCGACGAGCTCGCCCGCCTCCACCATCGCCACGAAGGTCGCCACAACGCCCTCCACCTCGTCGCGCCCGGCGTCCAGGGCCACGACGTCGGCGCCGCGTCGCGCGGCCTCGAAGGCGTGCCGGCCGAACCCGCAGCCGAGGTCGAGCAGTCGTTCCCCGGGCGCGAGGCCCAGTCGGTCGTAGTCGGCGGTCAGCATCAGTCGAACTGCATCGACTCGGGCAAGGGGCGACCGGCGAGGATCGCGTCGTAGCACGCGGCGGTCCCGCGCGCGGTCACCTGCCAGGTGAAGCGTTCCATCACCCGCTCGCGGCCTCGCGCGCCGAGGCGCTCGCGCAGCGCCGGGTCGTCGAGCAGCGTGCAAATCGCCACGAGCAGCGCCTCGGGGTCGTTGGGCTCGACGAGCACGCCCGTCTCGCCGCTCACCCCCACCACCTCGGGCAGGGCGCCGCCGGTGGTCGCCACGACCGGCACGCCACAGCTCATCGCCTCGATCGCGGGCAGCGAGAAGCCCTCGTAGAGGCTCGGCACGACCGCCACCTCGGCCTCGCCGTAGAGCCGGGCCAATTCCTCGTCGCTCACGCCCGAGACCGTCGTGACGATGTCGGTGAGCCCGAGGCGCTCGAGCGCCTGGGCGACCCGACCGCCCGGACGGGGCCGACCGATCACCACGAGTTCGACGTCACGCTCGACGCGCAGTTTGGCGATGGCCTCGAGCAACGGCACGAGGCCCTTCATGGGCACGTCGCTGCTCGAGGTCACCATGAGCCGTCCGGGCCGCTTCACCACGTCCGCGTAGGGCCGAAAGACCGTGTGGTCGAC
>JAJXXB010000174.1 GCA_021781315.1 Actinomycetes bacterium
CGCCCGTGCCACGTGGGCGAGCAGTCGTCGTCGATCCTCGACCACGACCGGCACCATCACGCTGGCGAGTCCCGACGCCGTGGGTGCCACGAGCAGGCCGGCGCCGGCGCGCTCGACGATGGCCCAGCTGGCGTCAGCGTCCTGGGCGAAGGCGGGTGGGTTGTACACGAACCAATTGTTTCACGCGCGCGCGCCGTCGCCGTCGGCGGCCTCGGCCGGTTCGTGACGCGGCAGCCTCGCCGAGTACATCGAGTAGCCGTCGATGTAGCGAACGAGCATCGTCGCGATCGCGGTCGCCACGATCATCGGGGCCATCAACGCGAAGCCCGTGTGGGTCATCTCGAGCACCAAGACGAGCCCCACCAGCGGGGCCTGCATCGAGGCGCCGATCATCGCGGCCGCGCCGACCAGCGCGTAGGCGCCCACCGGCGTACCCGGCCAGAGGTGGCTCCACGCGATGCCGAGCGCCCCGCCGAGCACCGCCCCGGTCGAGAGGAACGGGGTGAAGACGCCCCCCGCCGCTCCGCTGCCCAGGGTCAGCGCCGTGACGAAGGGCTTCAACGCGAAGAGCGCGAAGAGCAGCCCGAAGCCGCCGACGCCGAGGAAGGCCATGTGGGCCATGTCCTTGCCGTTGCCGAAGAGCTGCGGGTACCAGATGCCGAGCACGCCGACGAGGGCGAACACCACGGGCATGGCCCAGAAGAGGTGCACGCCGGGGGCGCGGTGATACGAGACCCACCCGATCGCGCGCACGTAGACGACCGCCACGAGCCCGGTGACGACGCCGGCGAGCACCGACCACGTCATGATCGCCCCGCTGAAGCGATAAAGCGGCACGTCGGCGTAGGTCGCTCCGTTGGGCAGGTAGGCCCAGCCCACGAAGGTCGCGAGCCCCGAGCAGACGAGCGCCGGGGCGACCACGGGCAAGGTCAGGCTGCCGTAGAGGACCTCGGCGGTGAAGAGGGCGCCGCCCAGCGGCACGTTGTACACCGCGGCCAGGCCCGCGCCCCCGCCGCAGGCGACCAACAGGCGCTTCTGGGCGTTGGTGAGGCGGAACCACCCGCCGAGCACGCTCGCCGAGGCGCCGCCCATCAGCTTGGGCGCCGCCTCGCGGCCGATCGAGGCGCCGAGCCCGATCACGACCTCCGAGACGAGCGAGGTCAGGATGCTGCGCCGCCACGAGAGCTTGCCGTCACCGCGCCAGAGCGCGTCGTCGATCTCGGCGCGCTCGCGGCGCAGCAGGCGCCGGATCAGGTACCAGCCGGTCGCGCCGATCACGCTGGCCACCAGTAGCGAGGTCACCCGCCGCGCGCCCGAGACCGCGGCGACGGCGTCCTGGTAGCTGCCGCTGTGGTAGTGGAACGCGGCGTTCTCGGCGAGGGCGAGGACCCACATCAAGAAGTCGCCCAGGAGACCGGTGGCCACCCCGGTGAGAACGAGCGCCACCCAGAAGGGGCCGTTCAGCGCGGTGGCGCCGTCGTGGGTGACGTTGGGCTGCTCCATGGCGCCGCGCCCCGACGCGATGCGACGCTTGATCAACGGCTGGGGGACCCGCTGGCGCTCGCTACCCTCGCGCTGTCTCACGTGTCAACCTCGCCCCGCGGGCCGCGCCCGATGCCACGGGCCCTCTGTCGAGAGCCAGTGTAGAGCGCGATCAGTCGCGTCCCTGGCGCGCGAGTGAGCAACCCGGACGGTGCTCGTCGCGCTCGTTGAGGATCATGCCGCACTCCTCGCACACCAAGTGAGCCCAGCAGACCTCGTCGCCCCCCGTGTCGCCGAGGGACTCGAGTTGGGGCTCGTCGTGGGAGGTGTCACCCATCACGAGGAACGCTAGCGGGAGATGGCGCGGCCGACCTCGCGGTGCGAGACTCGGTCCGTGACCAGCCACTGGGCCGATTCGCCGCGCACGAGCGTCCGGCGTCACGGCGCCCTCGTGGGTGAAGACGCCCTGGTCAAAGCGCTGATCACCCTCCTCGAGGGCGGCGCGCTGACCGCCGAGCTGGGTGAGGTCTTGGCCGGCCCCGCGTCGCGCCCGGTGCTCGCGGGCCGCCAAGGTGGCCCCTCGGGCTACTGGGCGCGGGTCTGGGCGCTGCGCGGACTGCTCTACGTCTTTGACGCCACGGCGAATCCGTTCGTCGTCGCCGCGTGCGAGGACCCGGCCTGGCGGGTACGCGAGATGGCTCTCAAGGTCATCGCCGCGCATCGCATCGACGACGGCCTCGACGCCGCCGCGCGCTGCCAGGGCGACGACGTCGCGCGCGTGCGCACGGCCGCCGCGCGCGCGCTCGTGCGACTCGTCAACGCGGGGACGGATCCGAACTGAAGATCCGCTCGTCGAGGACCTCGGCGATCGAGATCTCGTAGGACTCGTAGAACTCGTCACGTCCGCGCCGCTGCGCCTCGCGGTGGGCCGGGTGGCGGGCCCAGGCGTCGTGGCTCGCGCGGTCCACGAAGCGCACGATCGTCACGCGATCGCCGTTGGGCGCGGCGAAGAACGCCTCGTCGACGAAGCCCTCCATCGCGTGGGCGAGTTCGCTCATCTCGAGCGCGAGGGGTCGGTACTGGGCCTCGACCCCCGGGCGCAGCCGGCTGCGAAAGACCGTCAGTATCACGCCTCCCCCGTCCGATCGACCTCCACGAAGGTGAAGAGGCGTCGCCCCGGAGAGTACCGACCGGGCGCGACGTCGAGCCGGTGGGTGCCAACGGTGAACTCGAACTCCTCGGGCGCGGCGAACTGCTCCTCGACGAAGCCCACGCGGGCGAACGACGCGCGCAGTGACGGTGTGACGTCAGGGGGTTTGCGATGCCTCGTCCACACGACGCGCGCGTTCGCCCGGCACAGCGACGGCAGGTAGGACACGGTGCGCGCGATGTCGCGATCGGAGATGTTGCCGAAGACCCCGCAGACCATCACCAGGTCGGCGGGCACCGCGCCGTCGTAGAGGTCGGTGACCGACGCATCGCCGAGAACGACCTCGACGTTGTCGAGGCCGTGGCGCGCCGCCAGCTCGCGCGCGTAGGCCGCGTTGGACTCGTCGAGCTCGATCAGGCGGGCGGTCACGTCGCCCGCGCGCGGGTGCGTCGCCAGCACGCCGATGAGGTCGCGGCCCTGACCCGCGCAGATCGACAGGACCTGGATCGGGCCCGGGGGGCAACTGTCGAAGACCAGCGCCGTCTGGCGCTGGACCTCGAGGAGTCGCTGGGACAGGTAGGACGTCGGGTCCTCGTACGGCTCGTGCCACTGCGCCCAGTGTGAAGGAGTCACGACGTGAGCGTATGTCACGGATTCGCGATCGCGACGGGCACGGCGCGCGCGCCCGTCGCGTCGCGCAGCTCGGCGAACGTCGTGGGAAAGACGGCGTGGGGATGCCCCGCCGCGGCCCAGATCACGTCGTAGCCGTCGAGGTCCTCGTCGATCAGCACGACGCGCTCCTCGCCGTCGGCCCAGCCCAACGGACTCACCCCACCGATCGAGAACCCCGAGACGGACTTCACGTAGTCGGCGTCGACCCGCTCGAGGCGCGACAGCCCCAGGTCCGCCGCGACGAGGTCGGCATCCACGCGGTGCGCGCCGCTCGTGATCACCAGCACGGGCGCGCCGTCACCGGTGCGAAAGACGATCGACGCCGCGATCTGACCGACCGCCACCCCGAGGGCCGCGGCGGCGTCGAGCGCGGTGCGGGTGCTGTCGGCGAGCACACGGATCTCGCCGGCGATCCCGGCCGCGGCCAGGGCGGCGCGCACCCGCGCCACCGCCGGCCGAGAGAGCACCGCCTCGCTCATTGAGCCAGGAACGCGTCCAGGGTGCCCATCAGGTCCGGGCGCGCGCGCTCGGCCCAGGCCACGTTCACGTCCATGACGTCGAGGAACTGGGCGATCTGGCGTTGGCCCGTGGGCACGGGGTGCGACTCGAGGAACGCGCGCACCGTCGCGGCGAAGGCGCGATCACTGATGAAGGACTCGACGCCCGCGGCCATCGGCGCGTGGGAGGTCTCCGGGAACCGCGCGAGGGCCTCGTCCCAGCGTGCCGCGAGTCGCGACCAGACCTCTCGTCCGGCCACCAGGTTGGTGAGGAGGGCGCGGATGACGTAGGGCGCGTCCTGGGTGCGCACGTCGCCAAAGGTCCCCTCGAAGGCCGACAGGACCACCTCGGGATCGCGTGAGCTCGCCGGCGCGAAGAGGTAACGCTGCTCGTCCTGAGGGGTGGCCGCGCTCTTGCGGCGTGCCTCGCACGTCGCGGCGTCGCCGGGGCGGTTCTGGTGCAGTGTGATCGCCACGATGGCGTCGGCCAGGTCGCCGCTCAGCGTGCCCGCGTCGAAGCGGACCGCAGCCTCCTCGGCGATCGACGCGTCGCGACCGATCGTTCCCAGCATCCGCAGCGTCAACGCGCGCAGCTCGCTGGCCTGCGTGCTCTCGCCGGGCACCGGGTCCCAGCCCAGACGCACGTAGACGGGCGAGAAGAGCTCCTCGGCCACGCGCGCGAGCAGCTCGCGCGTCGCGTCGTCGGCGATGCGATCGGCCATCCCCAAGGCGCGCGCCACGATCCCCCACGGAGTGGGCTCGTCGAGATGGGCCAGGCCGCGCGCCAACGCGAGCAGGTCGGCCAGGCTCGAGCGCCCGAGCAGGTTGGCCGCCCACGTGTCCGAGAAGAGCACCGCGCGCTCGGCCTCGTCGAGGTCGCTGAGGCGTCCCGCGATCTGGGCGAGATGCGCCGAGGCGTACGCGGTGCGATAGAAGCCGGCGCCGCCGGCGTTCACCAGGGTCACCCCGCGCGTGGCCAGCGCTACCCGGGTCTCATCGAGCAACACGCGGCTCGTGTCGCTCTCGCCCAGCGAGCGCGTCAGCACCGGCACCTGCCAGGTCGCGCCGATGTTCGACTCGCCCGTGCTCTCACGGAAGAAGAAGGGCGACTGGGCGAGCGTCGCCCCGTCGTAAGCGAGGAGGGGGAACCCGCCCTGGAGGATCCAGGTGTCCATGATCGAACCCACCGGCTCGCCCGAGGCGGCCTCGAGCGCCGACCACAGGTCGGCGGTGACGGCGTTGTCGTAGGCGTGGCGCGACAGGTAGAGGCGCACGCCGTCGCGAAAGACGTCCTCGCCCAGGTACTGCTCGAGCATGCGCAGCACCGAGCAGCCCTTCTCGTAGGTCAGCACGTCGAACATGCCCCGGCACTCGTTGGGCGAGACGACGCGATACTCGATGGGTCGCGTCGAGTGCTGGGAGTCGACCGTGAAGGCGCGGTCGCGCGACAAGGTGAAGCTGACCCACTTCTTCCACTCGGGCTTGAAGTGATCGGTGCAGATCGACTCCATGAACGTGGCGAAGGCCTCGTTGAGCCAGATCCCCTCCCACCACTCCATGGTCACGAGGTCGCCGAACCACATGTGGGCCAGTTCGTGGTTCACCACGAGCACCGTGTTCTCGCGCTCGCGCTGGGACGCGTGGGTGGGATCGATGAGGAGGTACTCCTCGCGAAACGTCACGCACCCGAGGTTCTCCATGGCCCCGGCCGCGAAGTCGGGCACCGCAACGAGGTCGACCTTGTCGCCCGGGTAGGGCCGGTCGAAGTACTCGGTGAAGAACTCGAGCGCGTGCACGGCGGCCTCCATGGCGTAGCCCGTCAGGTGCCCCTTGCCCCGGGGATGGATGACGCGCACGGGCACCCCGGCCACCGTCGTCACCGCCGACGCCTCGAAGGGCCCCACGACGAAGGCCACGAGGTAGGTCGACATGACCATCGTGGGGGCGAAGCGCACCTCTCGCCGTCCCTCGCCCACGTCGACCGAGGACACCTCGGCGCTGTTGGAGTACGCGTTGAGGCCCGCCGCCACCACCAGGGTCACCTCGAAGGTCGCCTTGAACGCCGGGTCGTCCCAGCAGGGGAACGCTCGGCGCGCGTCGGTGGCCTCGAACTGCGTGGTGGCGATCGTGTGGGTCGTGCCGTCGGCGTCCTCGTAGGTCGAGCGATAGAAGCCGTGCAGCTGGTCGTTGAGGACCCCGCGGAACGAGATCTCGAGCGTTGCGGCGCCCGGGGGGACGACGTCGGCGACGTCGAAGGTCACGGTCTCGAGCTCGGCGTCGACGCGCGGCGCGGACGTCGTGAGCCGACGCTCGCCCACGCGCACGGCGCTCGCCTCGATCTCGAGGTCGAGGGCGTTGAGCGAGATCGACGATGTCGCCTCGGCGAGGTCGAGGTCGATCTCCACGCGACCCGCGAAGGTCGCGGCGTCGAGGTCGGGCTCCATCGTCAAGCGGTAGGCGTGCGGCACGACCGTCGTCGCCAGTCGGTAGGGATTGTCAAAGGTAGGGTTTCGTCTCACCCCGAGAACTCTATTGACGTCGCGGGCGCCCCCGCGACGTCCCCGCCTAGGGTGACGCCATGGACTCGTGGTCCCGTCGACAGGCCATCCTCGACGCCAGCGACTCCGTCGCGGCGTTGATCACCGACGAGTCACGAGGGGTGGTCGTCCCCTCCTGTCCCGAGTGGACCTTCGAAGAGCTCGCCTGGCACCTCGGGGTCGTCCAGAGATTTTGGGCGGTGAACCTGCTGGCGCGCGACACCGCGGCGCCGGTGGAGACGCTCGACGACGACATCGCGAGTGAGTCGACCGACTTCGCACGCTGGTGCCGCGACTCGACCGCCCAGTTGATCGCCGCCCTCGACTCCCTCGAGGAGGACTCGCCGTGCTGGACGTGGTGGGGCGAGCCCAGTAGCGCCGGCGCCGTCGCGCGCCACCAGGTGCAAGAGGCCGTCGTGCACGCGTGGGACGCCGCGAACGCACTGGGCGCGGCGTCGGCGCTGCCGCGCGACGCCGCCCTCGACGGCATCCCCGAGTTCCTCCACGTCCATCGCGCCGCCCTCGTCGTGCCCAGCGCGAAGGCGATCACGTTCCACGCGAGCGACGCCGACGCCTCCTGGACCA
>JAJXXB010000071.1 GCA_021781315.1 Actinomycetes bacterium
CGACGACACCGGCCCCTACGCCGCCAACGCGAAGGCGGGCGTCACCGGCGGCGACAACCCCCTCGTGGCCAACGGCGTCCACGGCGAGTCGGGAGCGACCAATCTCGGTCCGCGCTCCCAGACGCTTTTCGCCAACACGAAGGCACTCGTCGCCTACTGGCACGCCCGCGGTGTCACGCCTACCCCCGACCTCGTCACGACCTCAGCGAGCGGGTACGACCCGGACATATCGCCCCTCGACGCTCTCGCCCAGATCCCCATGGTGGCCCGGGCCACCGGCATCTCGCCCCGCGCCCTGCGCGCGCTGATCGCGCGCGAGACCGTGGACCCCCAGCTCGGCTTCCTCGGCAGTCAGTACATCAACGTGTTGGCACTCAACGAGGCGCTCGCCAAAATGGCGCCATGACGGCACTGGCGACCGGGTACCGCACGTCACTCGCCCTACCCACCGAGGCAACGTCACGGCCACCTCATGGACGTGACGAACGCACACGGTACTCCCTCTCTGGTGTCCCTCGCCCTGGCGCCTCCGCGACACCACGTGCCTTCGAGCACCATCGCTCTCAGGCTCGCCGACGTCGTCGCGCCTCTCGTGAACGTCGGCGAGGCATCTCTCGCAACTCGCGCGAGCGAATGCTCATCCCCTGCTCGCTCCGAGGTGTGTCTCGGGCTCTCATGTCGCGCACAAGGGTCTCGCCGTGAAGCGCGGAAGCCTGCGGGTCTACCTGGGCTCGGCCCCCGGCGTAGGCAAGACCTACCGCATGCTCGACGAGGGGTGGCGTCGGCGCGAACGCGGCACCGACGTCGTCGTCGGTGTCGTCGAGACTCACGACCGCCCCCTCACCGCCGCGCAACTGCGCGACCTCGAAGTCGTTCCCCGCGCGGTGCGCGAGTATCGGGGTACCCGCCTCGAGGAGATGGACCTCGAGGCCATTCTGGCGCGCCGACCTGCGGTCGTGCTCGTCGACGAACTCGCCCACACGAACGTTCCCGGCTCGACCCACGAGAAGCGATGGCAGGACGTCGAGACGTTGCTCGACAGCGGTATTGACGTCATCACCACCGTCAATATCCAGCACCTCGAGTCGGTGAACGACGTCGTGCGCAAGATCACGGGCATCACTCAGAAGGAGACCATCCCCGACGCGATCGTTCGTCGCGCCGAGCAAGTCGAACTCGTCGACATCACGCCCGAGGCCCTGCGCCGGCGCATGGCCCACGGCAACATCTACGCCGCCGAGCAGGTCGACGCATCGCTGACGAACTACTTTCGCGTCGGCAACCTGAGCGCCTTGCGGGAGCTCGCCCTCCTCTGGCTAGCCGACCGCGTGGAGGACGCGTTGCAGCGCTACCTCGATGATCACGACATCGACGAGACCTGGGAGACGCGTGAGCGTCTCATCGTAGGTGTCAGCGGAACCGCATCGGACGAGGCACTGCTGCGCCGCGCCGCGCGCGTCGCCTCGCGCACCGGCACCGAGCTCGTCGCCGTTCACGTCGTGGCCATGGATGACCCGCGCGGCGCGCGTGGCGACCTCGCGGCGGTGCGTCAACTCGTCACCGAGTTCGAGGGGCGATTCGAGGAGGTCGTGGGCGACGACGTCGCCGCGAGCCTCGTCGCCTTCACCCGCTCCGAACGCGGTACCCAGATCGTCTTGGGCACGAGTCGACCCCGTTCTCGTTGGCGTCGCTCCGGGCGCATCGTCGCCGGGGTCCTTCGTAACGCCCGCGACCTCGACGTGCACGTCATCGCACTCGACACCGCCGCGGGCGAGGCTCCCGTGCGCCCTCCACGTCAACGCACGGGCACGACACTCGCGCGTGTGGCCGCGTCCCTCACGCTGGGTGCGGGAGCCCTCGCGTTGGCCACATGGGTCATGACCCTCTCGCACGGACGAGTGTCGCTGTCGACGGTGTCGCTCGGCTTCTTGGTGGTCGTCGTGACCACCACCGTCGCCGGAGGACTGATCGCCGGCGTCGTCTCGGCGCTCGCGGCGGCCGGGCTCGAGAACTACTACTTCGTCGCACCGCGCCACACCCTCAACGTCGCGAGCCCCGATGACGTCGTGGCGCTCCTCGCGTTTCTCCTCTTCGCGATCGGCGCGAGTGTCGGGGTCAGTCAACTCACTCGTCGATCCAACGAGGCGGAGCGTTCACGTGCCGAGGCTCAGGTTCTGGCCAACGCCGCCGGCGCGATCGCCTCGTCGCTGGAGGACGTGCGACCCCTGCTCGAGTCACTGCGCGCAATCTTCGCTGCCTCGGCCGTCTCCATCGCGACGCGCCACGACGGTGCGTGGTCCAGCGCGGTCAGCGTGGGCGACTCGACTGACCTGACGTCACGCGAGATCTTCGCGATCGATGATGACCATCACCTCGTCGTCGAGGGTGCCACTCTTGCGCCACCCGACCAGGAACTCATCGGAGCGTTCGCGCGTCGCATCTCGGCGGGGCTGCGAGCCCAGGTGGTGGCCTATGACGCCACGGAGCTCGAGAGGCTCGCCCAGGCCGAGGCCCGACGACACGCCCTCTGGCAGACGCTGTCTCGAGATCTGCGCGAACCCCTCGACGCCCTCGACGCCGCGACCGCCAACCTCGCCAGCTCCGATGACCTCGCCACTGGCGACGTGCACCACGCCACAGCTCTCATCGCCGCCGAGGTCCACCGGCTCGGCCGACTACTCACGAACATCCTCGACGCGGGACGTCTCGACGCCGGTGACCTCGTCGCGCGCATCGAACCCACCACCCTCGCACACCTCGTCGCCGAAGCGTCCGCGCGCATCGACACCCATGCCCACCCGCTCGACGTCACGATCCCCGACGATCTACCCGCACTGCACACCGACGTCGAACTGGCGACTCGCGTGATCGCGAACGTGCTGAGCAACGCCTGTCGCTTCAGCCCCCGCGACGCGACGGTCCACGTGCGCGCGGGCTTGGTCGACCACGCCGTCGAAGTTCTCATCATCGACCGTGGACCCGGCATCAGCGCCGCCACCCGCGAGGCCATCCTCGACCCCGCGAACTACCTCAGTGACGCCCAGCTCGCGGCCGGGCTCAATCTGTCGGTAGCGGTGGGCCTGCTGCGCCTGCTCGGTGGCGCGATCGAACTCGACGACGCCCCCGGGGGCGGACTCGCAGCCATCATCGACTTGCCGATCTCTCCCACGCGCGCCGCGCCCGCTCGGGGCTAGGCGACGCGAATGGGCAGGTTGCGCGGACCGCGCACCTGGCCCGGCGCCCAGGTGACGGCGTCGGGATCGGCGAGGCTAAAGCGGGGGTAGCGCTTGATGAACTCCTCAATCGCCACGCGCATCTCCAGGCGCGCGAGGTTCGACCCCGCGCAGCGGTGGATGCCCAGGCCAAAGGCCAAGTGGCGATTCTCGCGACGATCGATGATGAACTCGTCGGCCCTCTCAAAGACCGCCGGATCGCGATTGGCCGCCGGAAAGCCCAGCAGGATCCAGTCGTCCTGCTTCATCGGGCACCCCAGGTAGTCCATGTCCTCCTTCACGAGGCGCGCCATGGTGACGGGCGCGTAGAAGCGCAGGAACTCCTCAATGGCAAAGGGCATGAGGTCGGGCTCACTGACCAGGCGCGCGAGGTCCTCGGGGTGACTCGCGAGGTGCCAGAGCGAGGCGCCCAGCGCCGACCACGTGGTGTCGATGCCCGCGACGAGCACGAGGACCATGGTGCCAAAGACGTGCTCGACGGCGAGCTTCTCGCCGAGGATCTCCGCGTTGAGCAGATACGTCGTGAGGTCGTCGCGAGGGTTCTGCTGGTGATCTTCGATCTGGGCGGTGAAGTAGGCCTCGACGGGTGCGAACTGCTCGATGCGCTCTTCGATCGGCAGGTCGATCCCCTCGAGGACGATGTGGACGAACTCGCGAAAGAGGTCCTCGTCGGCCTCGGGGAAGCCGAGCATGCGCTTGATCACCGCGGGCGGGATGAACTGCGCGTAGTCGTTGCCGCCGTTGATGACCTCCTGGCCGGCGACGCGATCGAGCAGCGAGCCGCAGAGCTCGCGGATCATGGGCTCGAGCGCGTTGACGGGACCCGGCGCGAAGGCCGGCAGGATCAGGCGACGCGCGATCTGGTGAAAGGGCGGGTCCGACGTGATCGGCGGAGCCACGCCGATGGGTGCGGGCAGCGCGTCTTCCATCGGCCGTCCGTTGCCCAGCACGACCGTGCGACTCGTGAAGTGCTCGGTGTCGTTGGCGATCGTCGCCACCCCCGCGTGCGTGGCGGGAAACCACCCGCCGCCGTAGCGCTCGGTGTGCGCGACCGGGCAGCGCGAGCGCAGGTCGTCCCAGATGGGGTACGGGTCCTTCACCCAGCGCGGGTCCGTGTGGTCCCAGTCGGTGGCAAAATCCTCCACGGGCGGCTTGATCGTCATGACTCTCCGATCGCGATGGCGTGCTCGGGGCAGTTGGCCTCGGCGAGGCGCGCGAGCTCGAGGGAGGCCCCCTCGACGTGGCCGTCACCCTGAACGAATCCGTTGCCGAGATCATCGAAGCCAAAGAGATCCGGCGCGAGCGAGAAACACCGTCCGTGGCCCTGGCAACGCTCGGCGTCTATTGAAACCTTCACGACCCCTCCTTCGTGTTGAGCGCAGATTACTACCGGGTAAGCCCGCGGCGCATCACGCCGTCTCGATCTCCTCGCGACTGATCCCGAGGAAGTAGAGCACGGCGTCGAGGTAGGGCACCGAGAGCGCGGCGTCGGCGTGCTCGCGCACGACCGCCTTGGCGTTAAAGGCAATTCCCAGGCCCGCCACGGAGATCATGTCGATGTCGTTGGCCCCGTCTCCCACCGCGACGGTCTGCTCGAGGGGCACGCCGACCTCGGCCGCGAAGCGCTCGAGCGCCGCGGCCTTGCCCGCGCGATCGACGATCTCGCCCACCAGGCGACCGGTGAGAACGCCGTCGCGGATCTCCAGTCGGTTGGCGGCGAGGTGGGGCACCCCGAGCGCGGCGAGCAGGGGCTCAAGGACCTCGACGAAGCCGCCCGAGACGACCGCCGCCACGTAGCCCAGTCGACTGAGCGTGCGCAGCAGCGTGCGCGCGCCCGGCGTGAGACGCAGCTTCGCTCGCACGTCGTCGAGCACGCTCGCCGGCAGCCCCTCCAAGAGAGCGACGCGCGCGCGTAGCGACGCCGCGAAGTCAAGTTCGCCGGCCATGGCCGACGCGGTGATGGCCGAGACCTCCTCGTCGCGCCCGCACGCCGCGGCCAAGAGGTCAATCACCTCGTCACGCAACAGCGTCGAGTCGGCGTCCATCACGACGAGGTGCTTCGCACGCCGGTGCAATCCGGCGCGCTGAATCGCGAGGTCCAGGCCGACCGTCGCCGCGGCGTTGGTGAGGCCCACGCGCAGCTCGTCGTGGTCGGGTCCGCGCACCACCAACTCGTAACAGTCCACCGGGAAGGCCGCGAGGTGCACGATGCGCTCACAGGTCGCCTGCGCGCGAGCGATCGCCGAGAAGACCATCGAGAGTTGACTCGCGACGATCCGTGGGGCGAGCAGGGTGACGAGGAGGCGGCGCCCCTCACCGGACTCGACCTCGACCACCGGCTCGACGCTCACGGTGATGCCCTCACCCGTGAGGTGGCGCGCGGCCAGGGCCGCCTCGATCTCGCCGACCCCGCAGGCGCCCTCGACGGCGACCTCCGCGCAGAGCACCAGCGAGCCGCGGATCGTGATCTGGGCCACGTCGCGCAAGGTCGCGCCGGTGCCTTCGAGCGAGGACAGCGCCGCGAAGAGCTCCGCGCCGACCCCCACGCGGTCCAGGCCGCTCACCGTCACGAGGTACGTCGAAGTCATCCCCTCAGCGTAGACAGTCGCGCGATCGAGCTCCGGGCCTCACTGGCGAGCGGCACGCACCGCGGCGACGTTCACGTCGCTGCGTACGTCGAAACTCCACAGACGCGGTAGTGCGAGCGCGACGGCCGCGACGCTGCCCGCGCAGGCCACCCCACCGAAGGTGAGCGAGAAGCGCAGCGACGTCCACGCCGCCATCACGCCGGCCCGGAACTGCCCGGCGGTGGGACCGAGGGAGTAGGAGATCATCTCGATGCCGGCCATGCGCCCGCGCACGTCGGTGGGAATCGACTCGTTCCACATCGTCATGCGAAACATGCCGCTCACCGCGTCGGCGCCCCCGGCCACGGCGAGTCCCCCCAGCACGACGGGCAGGGCGCTCGCGTAACCGAACACGGCGATTCCCAGTCCCCACAGTGCCGCCGCGGCGACGATGGCGCGACCGTAGTGGTGCACCCGCCTCGTCCAGCCCGAGGTCAACGTCGCCACGAGTGCGCCCCCGGGCAGGGCGCAGTAGAGAAGCGAGAGCGCGTACGACTCGTGAAAGTGCGCGGCCACGAAGGGCAGCATCACGACGGGAAAAGCCAGCACCATCGCGAGCAGGTCCACGACGTAGGTGCCGAGCAGGTCGGGCCGCGACGCCGCGTAGCGCAACCCGAAGGCCATCTCGCTCACGTGCGTCGACCCCTCGTTGCGAGTCGCCGGCGTCGCCGCCAGGCCCACGAGCAGGGCGAGCGACGCGCCGAAGGTGACCACGTTGGCGCCGTAGACCGCGCCCGGGCCCAGGGCGACGGCGGCGAGCCCGCCGAGGGCCGGACCCACGATGGAGGCCGTCGTGTTCGACACGTTGGACAGGGCGGCCGCGGCCCGCTGGAGGTCGTGGGCGACGAGGTGCTGCTTGAGCGCCTCGACGCTGGGACGCTGCAGGCTCGACACCGCGGCCACGACCACGGCGTCGGCGTAGAGAATCCAGGTCTGGGGGTGCGCGAGACGGGCGTTGACCAAGAGCACCACCGTCGAGGCCATGAGGGCCGCCTCGGTCACGAGGATCAGTCGACGCCGGTTGAGCCGATCGGCGAGCACTCCGCCGTAGAGGCCAAA
>JAJXXB010000008.1 GCA_021781315.1 Actinomycetes bacterium
CAGCCGTCGCGTGCACAAGATGCTGCGCGCGCGCCGCGGCGAGTTCGACATCGTCCACGACAACCAGTGCATGGGGCCGGGAATCGCGGCGCTCGCCCGCGAGGGCTGGCCGCTGCTCGAGACCCTGCACCATCCGATCACGGTGGACCGATCGATCGCCCTCGATCACACGACGGGCGCGTGGAAGCGCTTCACGACGCGGCGCTGGTTCGGCTTTCTTCGCATGCAGGTGCGCGTCCTGCGAACCCTGCCCGCGGTGCTGACCGTCTCGCACAACTCCAAGGTCGACATCAACGCCCAGATGGGCGTACCCCTCGAGCGACTCACGGTGGTGCCGGTGGGGGTGGACCACGAGGTCTTTCGCCCGTACCCGGACGTGGTGAAGAGGCCCGGGCGCCTGATGGTCACCTCGAGCAGTGACGTGCCGATGAAGGGCCTCGTCCCACTGCTCGAGGCGATCGCCAAATTGCGCGTGGAGCGCGAGATCGACCTCATCGTGATCGGACGACCGCGACCGGGCGGCCGGGTGGCCTCGACGATCGAGCGCCTGGGGCTCGGCGACATCGTGACGACGATCTCCGGGGTCAGCGACGAGGAGCTCGCGCGCCTCTACGGCGAGGCCGAGGTGGCGATCGTGCCCAGCCTCTACGAGGGCTTCTCCCTGCCGGCCATCGAAGCCATGGCCTGCGCGGTGCCGGTCGTGGCCACGACGGGCGGCGCCCTGCCCGAGGTGGTCGGCGTGAGTGGCGAGACGGGCCTGCTCGTCGCCCCGAACGACCCCGAGGCGCTGGTCGCGGCGATTGGCCGACTGCTCGACGACGCCGCGCTACGCGCAGAGCTCGGCGCCCGCGGGCGCCAGCGCGTGATTGAGCGCTTCACCTGGCAGGTCACCGCGCGCGGCACCGCCGCGTGCTACGACTCGATCCTCCAGGGCCGCCCCCTGCCCGCGGCGATGTCCTTCGACTGATGCTGACCTGTGACTACGACCGCCTCGGCCTGGCGCCGGGTGACACCGTGCTCGACTTGGGCTGCGGGTTCGGCCGTCACGCTTTCGAGGCGGCGCGGCGCGGCGCGCGCGTGGTCGCCCTCGACGCCGGCGCCGACGAGGTCAACGGCGTGGTCGCGACCTTCGCCGCCATGGCCGACGCGGGTGAGCTCTCGTCACAGACCGTGGCGACCGGCGTCGTCCAGGGCGACGCGCTCGCCCTGCCCTTCGCCGACGCCACCTTCGACCGCGTGATCTGCTCGGAGGTGCTCGAGCACTTGCCCGCGGACGAGGCCGCCATGGCCGAACTCGCGCGCGTGCTGCGCCCCGGGGGAACGATGGCCGTCACCGTGCCGCGCTTTGGTCCCGAGCTGATCAACTGGGCGCTCTCGGACGAGTATCACAACGTGCCCGGCGGGCACGTGCGCATCTACCGGCGATCGGTGCTCGAGGAGCGCCTGGGCCGCGCGGGACTGCGCGTACGCGAACATCACCACGCCCACGGCCTGCACAGTCCCTACTGGTGGCTCAAGTGCTTCGTCGGTACGACCAACGACGAGCACCGCCTGGTCCAGCTCTATCACCGCCTGCTCGTCTGGGACATCGTGAAGCGGCCCTGGCTGACGCGCCGGGCCGAGGCGGTCCTCTCGCCCCTGATGGGCAAGTCGCTCGTGGTCTATCTGGACAAGGTTCCCGCATGAACGGCACGGCGCTGCGCGGCGTGCCCGAGGTGCTCTCCGACGACGAGATCGCGGCGACCTCGGCCCACCTGACCTCCCTGCAGCGACCCTCGGGCCAGATCGCGTGGTACCCAGGCGGGCACTGCGATCCGTGGAACCACGTCGAGGTGGCGATGGCCCTGACCGTCACCGGCGAGCTGGCGGCCGCGCGCGCGGCGTACCGCTGGCTCGGCGACGCTCAACTGGCCAACGGCGCGTGGTTCAACTACTACCGCGACGCGAGCGTTCTCAACGCGCGCCTCGACACCAACGTCTGCGCCTACCTGGCGGCCGGCCTCTATCACTACCTGCTCGTCACCGACGACGTCGACTTCGTGGCGGGACTCTGGCCAAGCGTGCGGCGCGCCCTGGACTTCGTGCTGGCCTGGCAGCTGCCCGACGGCACCATTCGTTGGTCGCTCGACCTGGCGGGACGGCCGGAGCACTACGCGCTCCTCACGGGATCGTCCTCGATCTACCACTCGCTGCGCTGCGGCCTGGCCCTGGGTGAGCGTCTGGGCGAGGACGTGGCGCGCTGGGTCGTTCCCACCGGGCGCCTCGGGCACGCGGTCGCGCACCACCCTGGGGCCTTCGCACCCAAGAACGAGTTCGCCATGGACTGGTACTACCCGGTGTTCTGCGGGGCGGTGGTGGGTGCGGCCGCCGAGTCGCGCCTGGACAACGGCTGGGAGCGCCACGTCATGGAGGGCTACGGGGTGCGCTGTGTGTCGACGAGCGACTGGGTGACGGCGGCCGAGACCGCCGAGTGCGTGCTGACCCTCGACGCGGTCGGACTCACGAGCCGGGCTCTCGACCTCTTCGCTCTCACCCGGCGGCACCGGCGCGACGACGGCGCCTACTGGACGGGCTACGCCTACCCCCAGCACGTCACGTTCCCCGATCGCGAGGTCACGTCCTACACGGCGGCGGCCGTCCTGCTCGCCGCTGACGCCTTGACCTCGTCGAGTCCGGCGGCCGGCCTCTTTCGCCACGGCGCCCTCGCGGCGCCACCGGACGTGGCCGAGGCGGGCTGTGCGATCACACCCTCGTCAGCACGCGCAACGAGCCCGTCGCGCTAGCGTCGACGAACTCGCCGCTGGCGAGAGCGGCCTGGTAGATCTCATAGGGCGGGCGGCCCCCATCGGCGGGGTCGGCGAAGACGTCATGTATCGCGAGGGTGCCGCCGACGACGACCTTGGGCGACCAGTTGGCGAAGTCGGCCCACGCGACCGCCTCGCCGTGCCCGCCGTCGATGAAGAGCAGGTCGAGGGGCTCGGCGAAGTGGGCCGCGACGATCGCCGACTGGCCCACCAGACCGATGACGGTCTCCTCCAAGTCGGCGTCGGCGATCGTGCGTTGCCAGAAGGGCAGCGTGTTGAGCCGTCCGTCGACGGGATCCACCAGATCGCGGTCGAAGTGCTCCCAGCCGACCTGGTTCTCCTCGGAACCGTGGTGGTGGTCGAGCGAGTAGAGCACAGCCCCTCGCGCCTCGGCGGCCGCCCCGAGGTAGAGGGCGGACTTGCCGCACCAGGCGCCGATCTCGAGCCAGGTCCCGGAGGAGTGCGCCGCGGCGAGTCCCGCGTGGTAGAGCGCCTCACCCTCGTCGTCGGGCATGAAGCCCCGAGTCCGACGGGCACGCTCGAAGAGGTCTTCGCGCCGTGTCACCCGGTGAAGGCCGTGACCATGGTGTAGACACCCAGGCCGGCGAAGATCAGTCCGCCGCCCAGGCGGATCTTGGCCAGGGGGACGATGCGCTGGAGCATCTTGCCGCCGTAGGCGCCCACGAAGGAGATCAGGATCATGGCCACCGACGAGGCGAGAAACACCTCGAGGGGTTGATGGGTCTTGGCCGCGAAGTTGGCGGCCTGGATCTGGGTGAGGTCGCCGAACTCGCCGATGAAGATCACCGAGAACGCGGTCGTGATCTCGCGCCGACGCGAGCCGGCGCGCTCGAGCGCCGCGTCGCGCTCGCCCTCTTCTTCGACCTCCTTCTCCGAGACGAAGAGCAGGTAGGCGGCTCCGCCGAGAAAGAGGAGGGCGATCACGACCTCCTTGGGCCGCACGGGCAGCAGGGTGAGGAGCCCGCCGGCCACCACGGCTAGCCCCATCTGGACGACGAAGGCGCTCGATGCGCCCATCACGATCGACGACGGGCGCGCCCGCGTCGACATGACGATGGTGGCGATCATGGTCTTGTCGGGCAACTCCAGGATGAACATCAGCGCCGCGATGCTCACGAAGGTGCCGACGTTCACGTCACCCCTCGAAGTTCGCGCGCAGCGCGTCGCGGAAGGCGAGGCCCACCCGCAGACGTTCGACCTGCTGGTCGACGTGTCGCTGCTCGCCGCCCACCGAGTGGCTGGCGTGGAACGCGGCGACCTCGTCGGCGAAGGCGTCGTCGGCGATGAAGGTTCCCACGCCGGAGGCGACGCGGCCGCGATAGTTGGGTGGGAAGTCGTTCATCACGTCGTCCCAGCGCGAGACGACGTAGCGCCAGACATCGGGGCCGGTGACGCGGTTGCGCGACAGGAGCCCGAGCTCGATGGCCGCGTCCTGGGAGCGGAACTCGCTGAAGCACTTCTCGGCGGCGTCGAGGGCCAGCGCCGTCACCGGGAAGTCGGCGAGGGCGAAGAGGTAGCGCTGCTCCTCCTGGGGGGTGGTGGCGTTGCGCCGACGTTCGAGGAAGAACGCGTAGTCGCCCGAGCGGCCCTCGTCGGCGACGACGCGTAGGATCGAGCGCGCCAGGTCGCCTTCCAGGGGGCCGGCCTCGAAGCGGCGCCGGGCCTCGGCGCGCACGGCCTCGTCGGCGCCGAGGGTGCCCAGGGTGCCGAGGATCACGCCGCGCAGCTGGCCGGTTCGCTCGTCCTCTCCCGCCTGGGGCTCCCAGCCCAGGCGCGCGAACTGCGGCGCGAAGAGGTCGTGGACGATTCGTGTGAGCCGACCCCGCTGTTCGTCGGTGACGGCGCGGCTGGCGAAGTCCATCGCGGTGGCGATCGTCGTCCAGGGCGCGGGCTCGTTCTGGGTGCCCATGCCGCGCGCCACCGCGAGGAAGTCACCCCAGGTGATCTGGCCCGCGAAGAGTAGCGCCCAGCTGTCGGCGACGAGAGTGGCGCGTTCGAGCTCGTCGAGCTCGCCGAGTCGCCCGGCCAGGACTGCGAGGTCGGCGCTGGCGTAGCGGGAGCGATAGACGCCCGACCCACCGGCGTTGAGAACGACCGGTGCGGCGTCGGTGACGGCGAGGGGAGTGTCTTCGAGCAGATGGCGCGAGGGCGCGCCGCCGGCCAGGGAGCGAGTGAGGACCGGCACGATCCACGTCTCGCCGATCGCGCTCTCGCCGTGGCGGGGGCCGTAGGCGAAGGGTGACTGGGAGATCGTCGAGTCCGCGAGGCTGACGACCGGGTGGCCGCCCTGGAGGATGAACGTGTTCATCAGCGCGCGTACCGGCTGACCGGAGACCTCTTCGAGGGCGTCCCACAGGTCGGTGGTGACGGTGTTCGCGTAGCTGTGCTTTCTCAGGTAGTGGCGGATGCCGTCGCGAAAGACGTTCTCGCCGAGGTACTGCTCGAGCATGCGCAGCACCGATCCGCCCTTCTCGTAGGTCAGCACGTCGAACATGCCGCGGATGTCGTCGGGGGAGATGACCTCGTACTCGATGGGCCGCGTCGAGTGCAGGCCGTCGATCTGCAGCGCCATGTCGCGCTGGATGCCGAAGTCGACCCACATCTTCCACTGCGGGCGGAAGGCGTCGGTGCAGAGCACCTCCATGAACGTGGCGAAGGCCTCGTTGAGCCAGATTCCCTCCCACCACTCCATCGTCACGAGGTCGCCGAACCACATGTGGGCCATCTCGTGGGCGACGACTTCGGCCACGCGCTGCTTCTCGGCCAGCGAGGCGGTCTCGGCGTTCACCAGCAGGGCCGTCTCGCGGTAGGTGATACAGCCCAGGTTCTCCATCGCCCCGAAGGCGAAGTCGGGGATGGCGATCATGTCGAGCTTGTCGCCGGGGTAGGGGATGTCGAAGTACCGGGAGAAGAAGGTCAGCGCGAAGACGCCGGCCTCCATCGCGAGGTCGACGAGGTGGCCCTTGCCCACGGGGTAGACCACGCGAAGCGGCGTGCCGAGCACGTCGACGGCGGCGGTCTCCTCGAAGGGCCCGATCACGAAGGCCACCAGGTAGGTGGACATCTTCATCGTCGGCGCGTAGCTCACCGTCTTTTGTCCGTTGCCGAGGTCGATGCGGGCGACCTCGGCGGTGTTCGAGTAGGTCGCCAAGTGGCTCGGCACGGTCAGGTTCACCTGGAAGGTGGCCTTGAAGGAGGGCTCGTCGAAGCAGGGGAAGGCCTGGCGGGCGTCGGAGTGCTCGAACTGCGTCGTGGCGATGGTGTGGGCCGTGCCCTCGGCGTCGGTGAAGGTCGAGCGGTAGAAGCCCGTGAGCTGGTCGTTGAGGATCCCCGTGAAGGCGATCTCCAAGGTGGCCTCGCCGGCGGGCACCGCGTCGTCAAAGCCGAAGGTCGCGGTCTGGTAGGTCGCGTCGTGGCTGACCGGCCCCGAGCGGTGGGTGGCGCCACCGACACTGACCGTCATCGCGCCCAGGTCGAGGTCCTTGGCGTGCAGAGTGATCGAACGTACGGGCTCGACGACGTCGACGTCGATCTCGACGCGCCCGGCGAAGGTCGCGGCGTCAATGTCGGGGGTGAGAAAGATTCGATAGGCCCGCGGCAGGACCGTTCGGGCGAGGCGATAGGGGTTCTTCGACGTGTTCATAAGTCGCCACCTTAGGTCCAAATCTTCTACGCTCGCTAAGTGACAACTACGCCCACGCCCGTTTCTCTGCGCATGCGTCCCGGCCCCAATCGGCTCGCGGTGACGGGCATTGGCAACGCGATGCTCGACGTGATCGCCCGCGACTCGAGCGGCGCGTACGAGACCCTCGGACTGGTGAAGGCGTCGATGACCCTGATCGAGGAGCACCAGCTCGACACCTTCTACAACGCGATGGGCCCCACGATTCAGATGTCGGGCGGCTCGGTCGCCAACTCCATCGCGGGCGTCGCCAACCTCGGCGGCACGTGTGGCTACATCGGCAAGGTCGCCGACGACGAGTTCGGCGAGCGCTTCACCCACGACCTGCGCAGCCTCGGCGTGGAGCTCGACCTTGCGGTGGCAGCGGCCCACGA
>JAJXXB010000137.1 GCA_021781315.1 Actinomycetes bacterium
GCTGCCCGGCCCACTGGTCGAGAAGAAGAGATTCGCGTGGCGCATGGCGGCGTAGGCCTGGGCGCGCGAGAGCCCGATCACGTTGGGCGTCCGCACCGGCGCGTGGGTACCCGACGCCCCCGCGACCGAGGGCGCCATCACAACCAGTGGGGCTAGAAGTAAGCCCATCACGGCCACCAGCGACGGCGGGCGCACGCGCCAACGCCGAGGTTCTGTTGTCAGTGTCCATCCTCCGCCAGGATCGCGAGCCAGGGTGATTCGACCCGCCCCACAACGCTAGGGTGAGCGCCACGAGATGGCAACTCGCGAACCCACAATTCTCTTTAATACCTGATTAAAACTTGTTTATCATGACGGGAGACGGAAGAGCCGCGCGGTGTTGGCGACCGTCGCACGAGCGAGAATCTCGGGGTCCTCGCCGCGCAGTTGCGCGACGTACTCGCCGACGATCGCCACCAACGCCGGCTCGTTGGGCCGACCTCGGTGGGGCACCGGCGCGAGGAAGGGACTGTCGGTCTCGACGTGGAGCCGCTCGAGGGGCACGAGGCGCACCGCCTCGCGCAGCGCCTCGGCGTTCTTGAAGGTGACGACCCCGGCCACCGAGATGTCACAGCCCGCCGCCAGGCATCCCTCGGCGTCGGCGGGCGTGCCCGTGAAGCAGTGGATCACGGTGCGCGCCGGCACGCCCTCGCTGCGCAGGATCGCGAACAGGTCGTCGAAGGCGTCGCGGGCGTGAATCACGAGGGCGAGGTCGAGCTCGTGGGCGAGGGCGATCTGGGCCGCGAAGGCCGCCCGCTGGGCCGAGCGCGGCGAGTGCTCGTAGAAGTAGTCGAGGCCCGTCTCGCCGATGCCGACCAGTCGGGGGTGAGAGCCGCGCGCGAGCGCGGCGACCTCGGCGAGGTCGCTCGTGGCGTCGTGGGGGTGCAGGCCCACGGTGGCGTAGATCTCCACCGGGCCCACGATCTCGGTCACGGCCAGGGCCTGGGCCGAGGTCGAGGCGTCCGTGCCGACCACGACCACGCGCGTGACCCCCGCGGCCGCGCTGCGCGAGAGAATCTCGGTCAACCCGGGACCCTCCTCGGCGCGAAAGCTCTCCTGGATGTGACAGTGGGCGTCCGTCCAGGTCACGCGTCGGTCCGAATTCGCGGAAAGAGGGGGTCGCCCTTCTCGACGGTCAAATCTCCGGGATAGAGGCCCCACCGGGCGGCGGCGTCGATGGTCGAGTCTTGCGGCGAGCCCGACAGGCCGATGCGCCGCCAGATCTCCGCGCACACCGCCGGCATCGCCGGCGCGGCGAGCAGGGCGGCGAGTCGCAGCACCTCCAGCGCGTCGCCCAAGACGGCGTCGACGTCGGGGCCCGGGGCCATCTTCCAGGGGGCGTGCTCTTCCAGGTAGGCGTTGGTGGCACTCAAGAGGCGCCACGTCGCCTCGAGGGCACCCTGGGGGGAGAAGCCGTCCCAGGACTCGATCGCGTCGGCGATCGCCGCGCGGGCCAGCGGCGCCAGCTCGGAGTCGGCGCGCGCGGCGGGGCCGACGCCGCCGCACTTGGTGGCCACCACCGTCGCCACCCGGCTCATGAGGTTGCCCAGGTTGTTGGCGAGGTCGGTGTTGTAGCGGTGCGTGATCCCCTCGTGGGAGAACTCGCCGTCGTTGCCGAGCGACGTCTCGCGCAACAAGTAGTAGCGCACCGGGTCCACGCCGAACTCGCTCGTCAGGGTCACCGGGGCGATGTCGGTCAGCTTGACGACGCCCTCGGCGGCCATGGTCTTGGAGAGCTTCTGGCCCCCCATCAGGAGCCAGCCGTGGACCTGGACGTGATGGGGCGGCTCGAGGCCGGCCGCCATGCACATGGCCGGCCACCACACGCAGTGGAAGCGGATGATCTCCTTGCCGATCAGGTGGTGCGACGAGGGCCACCAGGTCGCGACCTCGTCACTGTCTCGTCCGTAGCCGATCGCGGTCATGTAGTTGATCAGCGCGTCGTACCAGACGTAGAAGACGTGGCCTTCGTCCCAGGGCACGGGCACCCCCCAGGCGATCGAGGTGCGCGTGATGGAGATGTCCCGCAGGCCGCCGCGGATGAAGGACGCCGCCTCGTTGCGCTTGGTCTCGGGAGTGACGAAGTCGGGGTGACGCTCGTAGTGCTCGCGCAGTCGATCCTCGAAGGCACTCAGTCGAAAGAACCAGTTCTCCTCCTCCATCTCGGTCAAGGCCCGGCCGTGGATCGGGCATCGACCCTGGTCGGAGGATTCCATCGTGTAGTAGTCCTCGCAGCTGACGCAGTACAGGCCGCGATAGACGTCCTTGTAGATGTAGCCGTTGTCGTAGATCGCCCCGAGGAACTTCTGGACCGTGTCGTAGTGGCGCGGCTCGGTCGTGCGGATGAAGTCGTCGTAGCTGATGTCCAGGGCGTCCCAGGCCTCACGAAAGCGCGCGGAGGTCCGATCGGTCCACTCCTGGGGCGAGACCCCGTTCTTCACCGCGGCGTCGGCCACCTTCTGGCCGTGCTCGTCCGTGCCGGTGAGGAACTTGGTCTCATCACCGCGCAGTCGGTGCCAGCGGGCCAGGGCGTCGGCGTTCACCGTCGTGTAGGCGTGGCCCACGTGAGGCGCGTCGTTCACGTAGTAAATGGGGGTGGTGATGTAGAAACGGCCCATCTGACAAGGCTAGTGAATCACGTGGCGCGCTCGGCGCGAAGGGCGAGCGCCATCTCGTAGGCCTCGCGGTGCGTCACGCCGAGGTCCGTGACGACCTCGGCCACCGCGTCACGCAGGCTGGCGCCCGCGCCCAGGCGCTCGGCGAGGGCCGCGCGCACGAGCGAGTCGTCGATCGCCGGTCGCGCCGCCCCGTCGAGGACGAGGACCACTTCGCCGCGCACCTCGCGCGAGCCCACGAGCGCCGACACCTCGGCGAGCGTGCCGCGCAGCACCTCCTCGTGGATCTTGGTCAACTCGCGCACGATCGCCACGCGTCGCGTCGGAAAGGCCTGGGCCAGCTCGGTCAAGGTCGCGCCCAGGCGCTGGGGCGACTCGTAGGCGACGATCGTTCGCTCCTCGCGCGCCCAGGCGTCATAGAGAGCGCGGCGCTCGCCGGCCTTTCGGGGCACGAAGCCGTCCATCACGAAGCGCTCGGTGGGCAGGCCACTGACCGAGAGGGCGGCGACCACGGCCGAGGGTCCCGGCGCCGTCGTCACGCGATGGCCCGCGGCGAGCACCGCGGCCACGACCCGCGCGCCGGGATCGCTGATGCCCGGTGTGCCGGCGTCGGACACCAGGGCCACCACCTTGCCCGCGGCGACGTCGGCGATGACGCGAGCGCTCAGGAGAACCTCGTTGTGCTCGTGCAGGGCGACCAGGCGGCCCGCCGGGGCGATGCCCAGGGCGCTCAGCAGGGTGCGGGTGCGCCGGGTGTCCTCGCAATAGATCGTCGCGGCCCGCGACAGCTCCTCCACGGCGCGCCGGGTGATGTCGCCGAGGTTGCCCAGAGGGGTCGCCACGACGACCAGTGCGGCGGTTTCGCCCGCTTCTTCCACGTCGCTCCTCGGGTCCTCGTCGATCTACTAAGATTGTCACCTATGTCAAAGCGGACCGTGAAGCGCAAACTACGCGCCAAGAAGAAGGCCAACCACGGCAAGAAGCCGAACTGCGGGCGCGGCTAGTCCAGCCGTCCGTCCCAGGTCAGTCCCCGCGTCGCCACCAGCGCACTCGTCAGGCGGGGCCGATCGCTGATGATTCCGTCGACCCCCAGGTCGAGGGCTTCGTCGATCTCCGCCTCGTCGTTGAGCGTCCAGACGTGCACCGCCAGGCCCGCCGCGTGGGCGCTCGCCACGAATCGCTCGTCGACCACGCGGATCTCGCCGTAGGTCATTGGCACCTGCAGCGCGCTCGCCGGCGGCACCACCGAGGCTCCCTCGAGCATCGAGAAGTAGTAGTTCGTCGTCTCCTGGGTCGCCGCCGAGGTCGCGACCCGCGGAGCGAGTTCGCGAAAGCGCGCGAGCGCGACGTCAAGGAAGGACGCCACGATCACCCTCGAGGTCAGCTCCAGGTCGGCGATCTCACGCGCGAGTAGATCCTCGTAGGGCTCGACGTCGGGATCGGACTGCTTGATGTCCAGGTTGAGCAGCACGCCGGGGAAGGCCTCGGCGACCTCGGCCAGGGTCGCGACGCCGAGGCTCGCGTCACTCGGCGCTCGTCCCCGCAAGACGTAGGCGTCGTCGTCGAGGCCCGGCGCGACGTCACTGCCCTCGACCCACCAGTAGGCGTTGTCCATCTCGCGCAGCTGGGAGAGGGTGAGCTCGCTGATCGCCCCCGTGTGATTCGTCGTGCGATCGACCGTCTCGTCGTGACAGACCACCAGCCGACGATCGCGCGTGGCGTGCACGTCGAGTTCGAGCGCGTTCGCCCCGTTCTCGATCGCCCGCGCCATGGCGTAGAGGGTCGATGACGGGCCTTCGTAGGATCCGCCTTGGTGGGCGAAGTTGATGACGCGCCGTTGCGTCCAGTGGCTCACGCGCTCGGCCGCGTCATCACCGTGTTCGCCATGCGGTGCTCCATGTAGAAGGCCAGACCGGGCACGAATCCCGCGAGCAGCATCAGCGCGACCCAACCCGGGTGCAGTCGAGCCTTGAGGGCGAACTGGAAGCACATGACCATATAGATGGGATAGAGCACCACGCCGTGCCCGACGCCGACGATGGTGACCAGAATCTTCAAGTGCGTCCACAGCGTCAGATCAAAGGTGTGCAGGACGAGGAACGCGCAGAGCACCAGCAGCGTGGTACCGGTCACGAAGGACATCACGCGATAGCGCGCGAATGCCGCCTGCACTAGTGGCCCCAGAGTTTCTTCTTCGGCTGAACCGCCACCTTGGCGAGGTGGTCGTTGTAGGCGGCGAGCACCGGGTCCTCTCGTTCGGCCGCAGCGGCGTCGGCGCGGGCGCGGGCCGCCTGGGCCTCGGCGCGCATGCGCTCTTCGTACTCGCGACGCTCGCGCTCTTCTTCCTCGGTGGCGCGCTCCATGTTGAGCATCGCGAACCACCCGAGCACGCCCAGCACCCCGAACACCGGCCACTCGATCGAGTACATGAAACTCAGCGCGTTGCCCTGGACCGCCCGACCGACCTGCCACCAGGCCGCGACGGCGCACAGCGCGAGCCACGCGATCAACGAGAGGTGGAGGACGAGGGCCCGCGAACTAAACCACTTCGACTTCACGCGGACATACTACTGATGAGATTCTCAGAACTGAGCCTCGTCCTAGACTGACGCGGTGCCGTCGATGTCGAATTCGCAGTTTTCGTGGCATCACCTGAATCAATGGCAGGTCGCCCTATTTCCCACCGTGCTGATGGTGATTGCCGGTCTCGCCTACCTGCTCGCCGTGCGACGCGCGCCCGCCTGGCCGCGCTCGCGCACTCTCCTCTTCGGGGCCGGCCTCGTCGTCACCTTCCTCGCCACCCAGTCGGTCATCGGGGTCTACGACCACGAGTACTTCAGCGTCCACATGGTCGAGCACCTGCTGCTCATCATGGTCGCCGCCCCCCTCTTCGCCGCGGGTCGCCCCCTCGAACTGGCCGCTCGCACCGGTGCGCCCAGCGTTCGGCGAGCCCTCAACTCGGGCGTCGCGCGACTTCTCCTGCACCCCCTGGTGGGATTTGGTCTCTACTTCATCTTCATCCCGATCACCCACCTGACGGGATTCTTCAACCTGATGATGAACCACGAGTGGCTGCACCACCTCGAGGAGATCGGCTTTCTCGTCGTCGGCTACCTCTTCTTTCGCCCCGTCCTCGACGCCGAGGACGGGGCGGGCATCCATCCCGGGCTGCGCCTCGTGTACGTGATGGCGGCGGTGCCGGTGGACACCTTCACCGGCCTGGCGCTGGCGATGTCCTCGCACAACCCGTTTCCCGCCTACACCACCGACGCCCCGGCGGGATCCACGCCGACGTCGATACTCGACAACGTGCACCTGGGCGGGGCGATCATGTGGATCGGCGGGGACGCGCTGATGCTGCTGATCTGCGTGCCCATCGCACTCGCGTGGGTGCGCTACGAGACGCGCCGCACGCGCGAGCTCGACCGCGAGCTCGACGCGCGAGGCCTCTAGAGCAGGCCGGCTTCGATCGCGAGTTCCTCGAGGTCGACCTCGGGGCGCGCGCCGAGGTGCTTGATGATCTCGCCCGCGCAGAGCGAGCCGAGCTCGGCCGCCTCAACCGGGTCGGCCCCGAGGGCGAGCCCGTAGAGGAAGCCCGCGGCGAACATGTCGCCCGCGCCGTTCTGGTCCACCACGGTCTCGACCTCACGGGCCGGCACCGAGACAACACCGCTGGGCAGGACGACGTCGGCGCCCTGGGGGCCCCGGGTCACCACCGCGAGCAGGCCGAGTTCATTGACGGCCTCGACGGCCGCCCCCAGGTGGCGCGCCTGGAACAGTGAGGTGATCTCGGTCTCGTTGGCGAGCAGCACGTCGACGTCGCTCGTGACGAGTTCGAGAAAGTCGCGACGGTGCCGATCTACGCAGAACATGTCCGACAGCGACAACGCGACGAGCGACTCGTGCTCGTGGGCCAGGTTCACGACCTTGCGCACGGCCTCCTTGGCCGGCGGGAGATCGAAGAGATATCCCTCGACGTAGGTGATCTCCGAGCGCGCGATCAGGCCCTCGTTGATGTCCTCGACCCGCAGCTGGTTCGACGCGCCGAGATAGGTCGCCATGGTGCGCTGGGCGTCGTCGGAGATGAAGACGTGACAGCGCCCGGTCGCACCCTCGTGGGCCGCTGCCACCGCGAGGTCGAG
>JAJXXB010000109.1 GCA_021781315.1 Actinomycetes bacterium
CACTTCATGATCGGCCCGGCCACCTGAGCGCCGGTCCCCGAGACGCTCTGGAAGGGCACGACGACCGCGACGGCCACCGTCGGGTGACTCGCCGGGGCGAAGGCGATCATCCAGTCGTCGGTGTTCTTCGCGCTGTTGCCCGTCTGGGCGGTGCCGGTCTTCGCGCCGACTTCGTCGGCCGGCAGGAAGATCCCGGCCGCGGTGCCGTACTGGGCGACCTTCACCATCAGGGGCAGGATCCGGGCGGCTTGAGCGGAGCTCAGCGGCTGCTTCCAGATCGAGTCCTTGAAGCGTGAGACGATCGTGCCGTCGGGCGCGGTGATGTAGTCGAGCAAGTGCGGCGTCATGATCGCCCCGCCGTTGGCGATGGCCGCGGCCACCAGCGCGTTCTGCAACGCGGACTCGCGCACGTTCTGCTGGCCGATCGCCGAGTAGGCGACGCCCGGCTGGTTGGTCAAAAACGACGACGCCGGCGGGAAGTAGCTCGGCAGCGTGTTGGGCAGGTCGAGGGGTGGCGCGGAGTTGAAGCCGAAGGCGTTGGCGGTCGACGCCAAGAGGTCGCCACCGATGTCGAGGCCCAGCAGGGCGTAGCCGGTGTCGCACGAGGGCGGCAGCATCGCCTCAATGTTGCCGCCGCAGCGGCCGAACGCGAAGTTCGACAGCGTCTTGTTCGACTGCGGGAGAGAGATCGTGGTCACCGCGGGATACACCTTGTACCAGAGTTGGGGCTTGCCGAGCAGGACGGCACTCGTGGTGACGATCTTGAAGGTCGATCCCGGGGGGAAGGTCTGCTGAACGGCCACGAGGCCGAGCGGCGGGAACCCGTGCGCGTTGTTCGTCGTGTCGGTCTTCCAGGCCGCCTCGGCGACCTTGAAGATCGGCGAGGTGAGAGGCGCCGGGTTGTAGTACGGGTTCGAGTACATCGACAAGACGGCCCCGGTCTGGGGGTTGAGGGCCACCACCGCCCCGTCACGACCCGCGAGAGCGCTGCGCGCGATGCGCTGCAAGGCGGGCTGCAACGTCAGGGTGATCGAATCGGCCGCGCTGGTGGGCGCCAGCACCTGGGCGAGGGTCTGGGCCGGCTGGGCGTGGGCGGTCAGGACCGAGCTGTACTGGGCCTCGAGGCCCCAGGTGCCGTAGCTCGGTCCGGCGAATCCCACCACGCCCGAGGTGAGAGATCCCATCGGATAGACCCGCCGGTACCGGTAGAAGCCCGAAGTGGGTACCGACTGGGCGAGCACCGTGCCATCGGCCGCCACGATCTCACCGCGGGGATATTGCTCGGAGGCCGTGGAGTTGCGCGGATTGAGTGGCGAGGCGTCGAGCGCCGAAGCCCGGAAGTACTGGATGTTGATCGCCTGGGCGGCGACCGCGGCGAAGAGCAGCAGGATCACCACCGCGAAGACGGTCAGGCGCCGCGACATTAGCCGACCTTCTTGACGGTGGTCGTCGGTGCGTGCACCGTCGTGGTCGTGGTCGTGGTCGTGGTCGTCGACGTGACGGGCCGGGTCATCTGCCAGGCGCTGTGCAGGTAGGACGCGTAGTGCAAGGCAGCCGCCAGCGTCGGTTCGGCGATGGTGGCGCTGAGGGCTTGACGATCAAGCGGCCGCAGTTGCGAGACGTGATAGGGCGTATCGGTGACCTTATGCGGATGGAACCACAAGACGCCGTTGGGCTGGCCCTGGTAGACGGCGATGACGCCGGTGTCCTCGGCCAGGTAGTACGTGGAGTATGCGTACCAGCGCACGACGTAGATCGTCGCGCCGATCACGATCAGAATCAAGGTCACCGCCACCACCACGCGCCAGGTGAAGCGCGGGGCGTGTCGGGCGTGTCGGGCGGAGTTCGACGTGGGCGCCGCGGGCGGGCGGGCCGTCGAGACCGTTCGCTTGATCGGCGGATCGGCGTTGGTCACCTCATCGAACTCAAGCAGGATGGCCGAGATGTTGTCACGCCCGCCGGCGCTGCGCGCCGCGTCGATGAGGGCGGCGACGGCCTCCTCCAGGGGCACCGGGGCACTCGCCAGTTGCGCGATGGTCTCCGGGCTCAACTCGTTGGACAGACCGTCGCTGCAGAGCAGCACCCGATCCCCGGGGCTCGCGATGACACTCATCACGTCGACCTCGACGCTCTCTTCCACGCCGAGGGTGCGCGTCAGCTGGTGACGCCGCGGGTGAACCGCCGCCTCCTCCGGGGTGAGACGGCCCATGCGCACCCACTCCTCGGCGACACTGTGGTCCTCACTGAGCTGTCGCAGAGCGCCGTCACGCAACTGGTAGGCGCGCGAGTCGCCCACGTTGAACAGGGTCGCTGACGTGACCCCGTGGGCGTCCTCAGTCAGTCCCACCGCGATGATCGTCGTGCCCATGCCGAAGTGCTCGGGGGTGTCGCGGGCGTCGGCGATGATCACCTCGTTGGCCGACTCGATCGCGCGCTGCAGTCCCTCGACCGTGGGCCGGTGGACGAACTCGTCAACCAAGAGGTCGACCGCCATCGCCGAGGCGACCTCACCGGCGGCGTGGCCGCCCATGCCATCAGCCACCACGGCCAAGGAGTCGTTGACGAAGATCGCGTCCTCGTTGAGATCCCTCACGAGTCCGGTGTCGGTGGCCGCGGCGTAACGCCAGCGCGTCAACGAACCACCTCGAACAAGATTCCACCCAACTGGACGACGTCGCCGCGTTGGAGTTGCACCCGACCGCGGACGAGTTCCTGGTTGACGTAGGAGCCGTTCGTCGAACCCAGATCCTCCAGGGTTAGCTCGCCGTCATCGTTGGCGAGTCGCGCGTGTCGCGACGACAGGTAGTTGTCGCTGAGGATCACGTCGCAGTCGGCGCTGCGTCCGATCACCACGGCCGGGTCGACCTCGATGCGCTCACCCTTCAACTCGCGCGGCTCGAGGTACTTCAGCGCTAGCGTCTGGCCGCGCTTGCGACGGGTGCCGTCACTCACCGGTTTGGCCTCGAGGATCGCCACGCGCATCACGCGCGCGAAGAAGAGCAGCGCGATCACCATGATGATCAGCTGCAGCGGGCGAACGAGCGCCGCGTAGTTCGACGACGCCGCCAGAAGACTCAAGCGAGCTCGATCCGAAAGTGCAGCGGCCCGATGGTGACGTCATCACGTGGCGACAGCGACACGGCGCTGATCCGATGCCCGTTGACGTACGTGCCGTTGGTCGACTGCAGATCGCGGATCGCCACCCCGTCGGTGGTGCGCCAGACCTCGGCGTGGCGCCTCGACACGTTGGCGTCGTTGATCACCACGTTGACGTCGGGGCTGCGCCCGATGACCAGGGGTTTGTCTCCGATGCGGAAGGCCCGCCCGTCGTCGGCGAGCAGCCGGGGCTGGGAGTCGCCGGCGGCGAAGTCGGTCTGGACGGCGACGGCGCCGCGCTTGAGGTCGTCGTCGATAAAGACCTCGACCTCGACCGGCCCGATGAAGTTGTAGCCCTCGCTGATCGCGTGCTGGCGCACCGTTTCGGCGAGTTCGCTGATCAGCGCCTTCTGGAATCCCTCGAAGCGCTCGGCGTCCTCGGGGCTGAGCCAGACGCGCACCTCGTTGGGCGAGATGGGACCCTGACCCGTCAGGCGACGCGTGAGGTCGATTTCACGCACGATGCGCTGACCGATCTCGATCGGCTGCAACCCCCCCTTGAAGGGACGCGACAGAGTGCGCTCAAAGATGCGCTCGAGGCGGTTTTCCACACCCTTGAGAACCATATCTCCCAATGGTACCGGTGGATTTCGCGCCACGGGAGGCGCGAAACACGGCGTTTCTGAGTCGACTAAGGTAGTCAGGCCCAGGGCGAGTGGCGAAATGGCAGACGCGCAGGCTTCAGGTGCCTGTATTCGAAAGGATGTGCGGGTTCAAGTCCCGCCTCGCCCACCACATGACATCCGTGGGCCGACCCGGATGAACCGGTGGCCCCCGTCCGATAACGGGATTCAGGATTCCCCCGGCGGACTCGTACGCCGTTCCTCCCCGGGCACCGCCCGATCGGTCAAGCGCGCAGAAGCGAGCCGAGGTCGCTGAGGGGGACCGGACCCATCGCGAGGCCCCGCTCGTGGAAGTCCCGTAGGGTGAACGACGCGCCGAGCCTTGACTTCTCCTCCTCGCGCGCGCCCAGCCACTCTCGCTCACCGACCTTGTAGCTAATCGCCTGCGAGGGGATCGCCAGGTAGCGCTCGACCTCGGATTCGGCGAACTCGCGTTCCTCGATCGCTCGCTGGACCAAGGTCTCCACCGCCAGCTCCGGGGTCCACGTCTGGCCACCCACGTCACCGAACCCGTCGAGCTCTCCGAAGTCCGTCGGCACGGCGAGTTGCAGGTGCAGGCCAATGTCGACCACCACGCGCGCCGCACGCAGAGCCTGGTTCTGCAGAAAGCCCATCTCGGTGGCCGGGTCCTCGTATCCCCCCAACTCGTCCATCAACCGCTCGGCGTAGAGGGCCCACCCCTCAGCCCACCCACTGGTGAATCCCATTAGTCGCTGGAAGCGGCTTAAGCGGCGAGAGTTGATCACGACGGTGGCCAGCTGGAGATGATGGCCCGGCACCGCCTCGTGGTACCAGATCGAAACCTGGCGCCACCACGGGAACTCCTGTCGTCCCAGCGTGGGAAACCACGTCGTTCCCGGACGCGAGAGGTCCTCGCTCGGTGGCGTGTAGTACGGCGCAGCGGCCGAACCCTCCGGAGCGAGTCGAACGTCGCAGAAGCGAATTGACTCGTCGATGGTGAACTCGTTGCCCGAGAGGCGCTCGACTGTCGCGTCAGTGAGGGCGCGCAGGCGCGCGAGCAAGGCGTCGGTGCCCGACACGACGTAGCGGGGGTCGCGATCGAGCTGCTCCGCGGATTCGGCCAACGTGCGGGCGTCGGGCGTGACCACCTTCATGAGAGTGCGCATCCGCTCGTTGATGCGCGACAACTCGCCCCAACCCCACTCGTAGGTCTCCGACAGATCGACGTCCATTCCGAGATTGAAGCGCGACCACCTCGCGAAGCGCTCCTCGCCGACGAACGTGGCACCCGAGCACCGCGGTGCGCACTCTCTCTCCATCCACTCCGACATCGACTGAAAGCTCTGCGCCGCCGACTCCGCGGCGCTCGCCAATCCGGACGCCTCCACGTCGACCCCGCACGACTCGGCCAGACGCCGCGCGAGTGCGTCGAACCCGCCGTCGGCGATCTCCGCCATCTGACTCGCGACGCCAAGTACGTGACGCGGAACCAGCACGTTTGGATCTCGCGACAAATCCTCGAGGGTCTCTCGCCACGACGCGACCGCGGTCGGGACGGCCCGCATCCGCTCGACGATCGTCGCCGCGTCTTCGGCGTCGTGGTCGCTCATCATCTCGAAGACCTGGCGCAGGTTGATGGCCGGTGAGTAGATGACGCCGAACGTACGATCGATCTCGCGGTGCCGCTCGAGATCGCGACTCGCCTCGAGACGCTCGCGCATCACGGCCAGCGCACGAACGTCATCGACGCCATCGGGAGAGAGCGCCGCGATCTCCGCCAGCGACTCCTCGTAGTGGGCGAGACGACGCGGAGCGGCGGCGGGAGAGAAGTCATCCAGCTCGGTCTCATGGCCGATCACGCCACAGAAGGTTGCCTCGAGCGGACTCAACGCGGCGCTGCGCTCCACGATCCGATCGGCGGCGGCGAAGACGTCCGACATCTGGGACTCTGTGGTCATGTGCACCCCCTTGTGACGCCGACCGGCTCTCGGCCGAGCCTAACCAGTGTGATTCGGCGTCGCAATCGGCGTCGCCGGACGTCGATGGAGCACCGACCATCACGAATCATCACCCCAACACGCGAGTGGGTGACCAACGTCACTCGCGTCACTTAGAGTCCTAGAGGCACCCGAGGCGGCAACTGCCGCGCCGTCCACAGGGCGGCAACTCGCCGGGAACCGACAGCCGAGCGCGGAGGACAGATGACGGATGTAGCGGGACGCGAGGGCATCGTCGTCGCGCACGGCCTCACGAAGCGCTTCGGCGACTTCGAGGCGGTGCGAGGCGTCGACTTCGCCATCCAACGCGGCGAGAGCTTCGGCTTCCTTGGACCCAATGGCGCGGGCAAGACGAGCACGATGCGCATGATCTCGGCTGTCTCTGAGCCCACGTCGGGATCACTCTCGGTCTTCGGACTCGACCCGCGCGAGCACGGCCCGCAGATCCGCTCGCGCTTGGGCGTGGTCCCCCAGGAGGACACCCTCGAACTCGAGTTGACCGTGCGGCTCAACCTCGAGATGTTCGGGCGCTACTTCGACCTGCCCCGACGCGTTCTGCGCGAGCGCGCCGACGAACTCCTCGCCTTTTCACAACTCTCCGAACGCGCCGACGACAAGGTGGACAACCTGTCCGGCGGCATGAAGCGGCGCCTCACCATCGCCCGTGCGTTGATCAACCGTCCGGACCTGCTGATCCTCGACGAGCCGACCACTGGCCTCGACCCCCAGGCCCGCCACCTGCTCTGGGAGCGGCTCTATCGGCTCAAGCGCGAGGGGGTCACCCTCATCATCACCACCCACTACATGGACGAGGCTGAGCAGCTCTGTGACCGCCTCGTCGTGATGGATCGCGGCGCCATCGTCGCCGAGGGGACGCCGCGAGAGCTGATCGCGGATCACTCCACGCGCGAGGTCGTCGAACTTCGCTTCGGCACCGACGCGCACGAGCAGTTCGAGAGCGACCTCGCACGTTTCGCCCAGCGCGTCGAGGTCCTCCCCGACCG
>JAJXXB010000027.1 GCA_021781315.1 Actinomycetes bacterium
CGGATCGACGCCGGTCTCGACCACCACGGTCGTCACCGGTCCCCGACCGGGGCCCGGTGGTGGCGTCGGCTCGGCGTGTGCTCCCAGGGGCCGCGGACTACGACGTCGACCTGGCCGCGGCGCGCGACGGTCACCGCCTTCGAATCGACGACCCGCCACACGGGTTCCACGCTCGCCACGACCGGCGAGTCGCGGTGCACCTCGACGAGATACCACGACGGTCGCCGCGCCGCGCGAACGGAACGGTAGATGAATCGGGTGGCGCTCGGCGTAGTCTCGGTCATGCCCCGACCGTATCGAGGCGGTGTCACATCGGAGGACCGTGGCAGATCTCGCGTCAATCACCCCGCGCTGGTGCGACCAGCCCACTGACACACCCTGGCCGACGTCGACGTGGCCCGAGGGACCCCGGCGCGCGGCCCTCGACGCGGTCGTGAGCGAGGGCTTCGACGACGCCGACCTCGCCGAGACCAACGCCGTGCTCGTGGTCGCCCACGGACGGATCGTCGCCGAGCGCTACGGCGGCACCACCCCGTCCTTCACCGGCGACGGCGAGCCCGTCGGCCCCTCGACGCCCCTCATCTCGTGGTCGATGGCCAAGTCCGTGCTCCACGGCGTCGTCGGCCTACTCGTCGACGAGGGCCGCCTCGACCCCGCGGCGCCCGCGCCCGTCGCGCCGTGGCGCGACGACGCCCGCGGCGCGATCACCCTCGCCGACCTGCTCGCGATGCGCGACGGCCTCGACTTCGTCGAGTCCTACGACGTCGACCAGCCGAGCCACGTCATCGAGATGCTCTTCGGGCCGGGCCGGGCTGACATGGGTGCCTACGCGGCCGCCCGTCCCCTCGCCCACGAGCCGGACACCACCTTCAACTACTCGAGCGGCACCACCAACATCATCAGCCGCCTCGTCGCCGACGTCGTCGGGCGCGGCGAGGACTACCACCGCTTCCTCGCCGAGCGGCTCTTCCAGCCCATCGGCGCGACGAGCGCTCGGGCGACGCTCGATGAGTCGGGGGTCTTCGTCGCCTCGAGCTTCCTGCACGCCACGGCGCGGGACTACGCGCGCTTCGCCCTGCTCTACCTGCGCGGTGGGCGATGGGGCGAACACCGGCTGCTCTCGCCCGAGTGGGTCGCCACCGCCCAAGTCCCGCGCAGCCGTGACCCCGAGACCGGCTTCGCCTACGCCTGGCAGTGGTGGGTCACGGGCGACGAGTACGGCACCTACGAGGCCCACGGCTACGAGGGCCAGTTGATCAGCGTCGTGCCCGCGCTCGACGCGATCATCGTGCGACTCGGGCGCACGCCCGAGGACCGCGCGAGCCTCGTGCACGAGTGGCGCACGCGACTGCTCGCGGTGCTCGCGGCGGGCTAAGCGCCCTCGAAGGGGAACCCGAGGTCCGCCGCGGTGAAGACCGCGGTGAATGGCCACCCCTCGGCTGCGGCGAGCGAGGCGGCCGTGCCGCCCCGGTCGACGAGCGCGAGCAGCAAGACGACCTCGCCTCCGGCGTCGCGGATGGCCCGCGCGGCCTCGAGCAGGCTCGTGCCGCGCGTGACGGTGTCCTCGGTCACCACCACGCGGTCACCGGGCTCGAGGGCCCCCGCGATCCGTCCGCCGGCGCCGTGGTCCTTCACCTCCTTGCGCACCGAGAAGGCGCGCAGGAACCGGCCCCGCGTGGCCCCGACCGCGGCCGTGATGTAGCTCGCGCCGTCGGCGCCCATCGTCAACCCGCCGATGGCGGTCGCCTCGGGCGGGATCCGCTCGAGCAAGAGCGTCGCCACGTCCACCATCACCTCGGGGGCGCTGATGGTCTGCTTGGAGTCGATGAACCAGGTCGAGCTGCGGCCCGACTTCAGCGTGAACTGGCCCCGTCGCACCGCGTGCTCGAGCAGGTGGGCGCGCACACGCTCGTAGGCGCTCACGGCAGGCGCACCACGCCCGAACCGGGTTCGACCCGGCCGACCACCGACGCCGACACCCCGAGGTCGCTCGCGATCGACACCACGTCGTCGGCGGCCTCGGGGTCGACGACGAGCGTCATGCCGAGTCCGCAGTTGAACACGCGTACCATCTCCTCGGCCGAGACCGGGCCGCGCCGTTGGATCTCGAAGAAGATCGCCGGCGTCTCGAAGGCGTCGAGGTCGATGACCGCGTCGAGGTCGGCGGGCAGGACCCGCGCCACGTTGCCGACGATGCCCCCGCCCGTGATGTGCGCGATGGCGTGCACCGCGCTCGGGTACGCGTCGCGTGCGGCCAGCGCGGCCGGCGCGTAGATCACCGACGGGCGCAACAGCTCCTCGCCGAGGGACGTCGTCGCGCCGTCGTAGGCCGGGCGGTCGAGGGCGTCAGCGTCGTTGAGCAGGACCCGGCGCGCGAGCGAGTAGCCGTTGGAGCGCAGGCCCGGGGACCAGAAGCCGACGATCGCGTCGCCCGTTTCCACCCGCGACGGACCGAGTTCGGCCCCGCGCTCGACGACCCCGACCGCGAAGCCGGCGACGTCGAGCTCGTCGGGGCGCATCACGCCACCGTGCTCGGCCGTCTCACCGCCGAGCAGCGCGGTCGCGGCGATCCGACAGCCCGTGGCGATCCCGCCGACGAGCTCTTCGAGCCGAGCGGGGTCGAGCGACCCGACGGCCACGTAGTCGAGGAGGAACAGGGGCTCGGCCCCGACGCACACGAGGTCGTCCACCAGCATCGCCACGAGGTCCAGACCCACCGTGTCGTAGCGTCCGACCAGCCGGGCGACCTCGAGCTTCGTGCCCACGCCGTCGGCCGAGGCGACGAGCACCGGGTCGTAGTAGCGCTCGCGGTCGAGGTGGAAGAGGCCGCCGAACCCGCCGATGGCCCCGAGCACCCCGGGCCGGTTGGTGCTCGCGACGGTGGCGGCGATCCGGCGCACGGCGTCGTCGCCCGCGTCGATCGAGACCCCGGCCGCCGCGTAGGTCAGCCCGCTCGGCCCGAGATCGAGGAGCCGGCTCACCAGTGGGCTCGCGACTGGCCGATGACGACGGGCGTCGGCGCCGGGTAGTTACCGGTCAAGCAGGCGTCACAACACGCGTCGCCGACCTCGACCGCGGTGCGCAGGTCCTCCATCGAGATGAAGGCGAGCGAGTCAGCGTCGATGAACTCGCGCATCTCCTCGAGGGTGTGGGTCGCGGCCAGCAGCTCCTCGCGGTTCGGCGTGTCGATGCCGTAGTAGCAGGGCCAGACGAACGGCGGCGAGGAGATCCGCAGGTGCACCTCGCGCGCACCGGCCTCGCGCAACATGCGCACGAGTGCCCTCGTCGTCGTGCCGCGCACGATCGAGTCGTCCACCACCACGAGGCGCTGGCCCTCGATCGTGTCGCGCAACGGGTTGAGTTTGCGGCGCACGCCCGCGGCGCGCTGGGCCTGGTCGGGCGTGATGAAGGTGCGCCCGATGTAGCGGTTCTTCACGAGCCCGTAGCCGAAGGGGATGCCCGACGCCTTGGCGTAGCCCTCGGCGGCGGGGATGCCCGAGTCGGGCACGCCCATCACGAGGTCGGCCTCGACCGGCGAAGAGGTGGCGAGTCGCTCGCCCATGCGCCGGCGCACGGAGTGGACCTGGTGGCCCATGAGGTAGGCGTCGGGGCGCGCGAAGTAGACGAACTCGAAGATGCAGAGCCGGGTCGGGCCCTCGGCCGGTTCGAGCAACCGCGTCGAGGTCATACCGCTTTCGGTGATCGTGACCATCTCGCCGGGCTCGACCTCTCGCACGAAGGTCGCCCCGACGACGTCCAGGGCGGGCGTCTCGGAGGCGACCACCCAGCCCTCGGGGGCGTCGGGTTCACCGAGGCGTCCGACGCAGAGCGGCCGGAACCCGTGGGGGTCGCGCACCGCGTGGATGGCGCCGGCCTCGAGGACGACCATCGAGAACGCGCCCTCGGCCCGACGAAGCACGTCGTGCAGGGCCTCGGGCAAGGTCGCGCCCTCGAGCACGGCGTGGCCGAGCAGTTCCGCGACGAGGTCTGAATCCGAGAGCATCGTGGTCAGGTGCAGCCCCGCCGACTCGGCGAGCGCGACGGTGTTGGTCAGGTTGCCGTTGTGGGCGAGCGCGAAGCCCGACTCGCCGGCCGAGCGGTAGACCGGCTGAGCGGCCGTCCAGTTCGCCGACCCCGAGGTCGAGTAGCGCGTGTGGCCGATCACCATGGACCCGGCGAGCGCGCGCAGGGTGGTGTCGGCGAACACGTGGCTCACGAGACCGTTGTCCTTCACGACCGTGATCTGGTGGTTCTGGAAGGTCGCCATCCCCGCCGACTCCTGGCCGCGGTGCTGGAGGGCGTAGAGCGCGTCGTAGCACGCGTACGCGACATCACGACCGGGCGCGACGACACCGACGACTCCGCACGCTTCCTTCACGATCGGCCCATCCTACGGGTCTGGGGGAATTGCACGTCCCAGTCTCGCACAGTCTCCCGAGACCATCGGGCGTTGTCGCTACGCTTCATGGGTGATCGATTTGCACACGCACTCGACCTATTCCGACGGATCCGACCGACCAGCGGAATTGGCTCGGCGCGCCCGCGAGGTGGGCCTGTCGGCGATCGCGCTCACCGACCACGACAGCACCCTCGGCCACGAGGAGATGGCGCTCGCGTGCGCCGCCGAAGGGGTCGACTACGTAGTCGGGGTCGAGGTCTCGCTTCGCGACAACGAGTTCCCCAAGGTCCGCCCCGGTTCCCCGCCCGCGCCTCGCAACGTGCACGTGCTGGCGTACTTCGTCCCGACCAACCCGGCCCACCCCGTCCAAGCCTGTCTCGCCGAGCTACGCCACGACCGGGACCTGCGCAACGTCGCCCTCGTCGACGCCCTCGTCGAGCGGGGTTTCACCAAGCTCGACCTCGCGTACCTGACCGGGCTCGCCGGCAACGTCCACTCGATCGGTCGACCCCACTTCGCGCGCGCGATGTTCGAGCTGCACCCCGAGATCGTCGGACCGCGCACGGCGTCGTCGTGGAACCAGCTCTTCACCGACTGGCTCGGTGACGGGGGGCGCGCCTACATCCCCAAGGCGAGCATGTCGATCGAGTCCTTCATCGAGTCGACCCGCGACTCCGGGGTCGTCGTGTCGATTGCCCACCCACTCGTCAACTACCTCGACGACGCCCCCCTCTCGAGCGCCGAGCGCACGATGCCTCGGGTGCTCGACTCGCTTCGCGAGCGCGGCGTCGTCGGCATCGAGGCCTACTACGGCAGCAACGACGAGTCGACGCGAGCGCTCATGGTCACCCTCACGCGCAACGCGGGACTCATCCCGACGGGCGGCTCGGACTACCACGGCTCCTACAAGCAGGACATCGCGCTCGGGCGGGGCCGCACCGGCGACCTCCACGTGCCCGACCACGTCCTCGAGGAACTGCGCGCCGCACACGCCGACGCCCTCGTGGACTGAACGGCGTCGCGCGTGAACGACCTGCGCACGCCACGACTCCTCCTGCGCGCGATCGACGAGGACGAAGCGGCGCGGATCCTGTCGGGCGTCGCGGGACCTGATGACAGGTGGGCCCCTGATTTCCCCTTCGAGGGCGACCGCATCGCCGTCGGCTCCTTCGCGCGACACACCGCCGAGTACGGCGAGCAGCGACCCTTCGGCCACTACGTGATCGCGGGACTCGAAGACGGTCGCGTCGTCGGTGGCATCGGCTTCCGGGGCCGCCCGACGAACGGTCGCGTCGAGGTCGGCTACGGCCTGGTCCCCTCGGCCCGCGGTCGCGGCTACGCCGCAGAGGCGCTCACCGCTCTGCTCGACCTCGCGCGCGAGAACGGCGCGAGCGTCGTCGAGGCCGAGACGACACCCGACAACGTGGCGTCTCAACGAACGCTCGAGCGCGCCGGCTTCACCGTGGTCGGGACCGACGAACGCCTCATCCGCTACGAGATCGCACTGACGGCGCACTGACCAGTCCTCGACCGCGCGACTGGACCGTCACCGTCCTCGCGATGGTACCGACAAGGAACGCGGGGCATCCCTGTCAGGCAGTACCTGACGTTGTACGATACCGCCTGACAGGGACAGCTGACCGGTTGAAGGAGACACGATGACCGTGGACGACGAGCGCATTACGACGTCGTGCTCCTTTTGCCTGAAGCGGGACGACGAAGTGGCGACGATGATCGCGGGTCCGGGGGTCTTCATCTGTGACGAGTGCGTCGTCCTCTGTGGTCAGATCATCGGCAGTCCGCCCCCCGTACCGCCGGGGATGTCGTCGTGGGAGGAGGACCTCGACCTGGACGGCGTACTCGCGAGCCTGCCGCGGATGGCGGCGGCCGGCGCGCAGGTCGAGCGCAATCTCGCCCGAACCGTCAGGCGGGCAAAACGCCTGGGCGCCACCTGGGCGACGATCGGCACGTCGTTAGCGATGACCCGACAGTCGGCGTGGGAACGATTCTCGGGTGAGGAGTGACCACGCTCGCCGTCCATGACGCGACGGCGACGGCGGGTTCACGCGCGGTGACGTAACTCGCTCGACGGGCGTCGTTCTGGGATGTGATGGCGCGTCAGGGGCGCCGGTCGAGCGCGTCGATGAGCGCGTCGCTTCGCCGACGAGCGACGAGCTCGACGGCGACGTCGATCGGTCCCACGTGGAACCGCTCGCCACCGGCGACACCGAGCACCTCGGCTGCGACGCCGGCCGCGCGGGCGCGCGCGAGCAGACCCTCGGGGTCGCCGGTCGCGACCACGTAGCGGCCCGGGAACTCGCTGAAGAGCTCGGGCGCTCG
>JAJXXB010000215.1 GCA_021781315.1 Actinomycetes bacterium
CTCGACGCGGTCTTTGCGATGATGCGCGACCCCGCGGCCGTCGCCATGGCCGCCTTCACCGCGACGGACCCGAGTGATCGGCGCGCCTTCGACGCCCACATGGCCGCCATTCGCCGCGCGCCGGACAACACCGTGCGCGTCGTCACGAGTGATGGATCCTTCGTCGGCACCATCGCGAGCTTTCCCTCCGAGGGCTCCCTCGAAGTGACCTACTGGATCGAGCGTGCCCACTGGGGCCGGGGGATCGCTACGCGCGCGTTGGCGCTGCTCTTGGACGAGGTGTCAACGCGACCGATCCGCGCTCGCGTCGCGAGCGACAACGTCGCCTCACGCCGGGTCCTCGAGAGGTCGGGATTCACCCCGGTGGGAACCGAGGTCTCCTACGCGCCCGGCCGCGCGGGCGAGATCGACGAGACGATCCTCGAACTGCGCGGGGGCCGGCCCAAAAGCTCGTCTTTCGATCGCGACTAGTGCAGCAGGTTCGCCAGGTGGTGGCGACGCTCGGACCACTCGACGTCGATGAAGGAGTAGATCGCGCTGTCGCGGTAGCGCCCCTCTTCGCCGACGACCAGTGAGGGCTGCCAGCGCCGTAGGACTCCTTCGAACGTGGCCCCGAGTCGCAGGATCGCCGCGCGGCTGCGCTCGTTGCGTGCGTCGGTCTTGAGATCCACACGCGCCACGCCCCAGACGCCGAAGGCGTGGTCGAGCAGTAACAGCTTCGCCTCGGTGTTGAGCCCGCTGCGCTGGGCCGAGGCCGCCAACCAGGTTCCGCCGATCTCAACGGCGTAGGGCGACTCGCCCTCAAAGCGCAGCGTCATGAAGCGCGTCGCGCCCACCACGCGTCCGCTCGCCACCTCGCGCTGGACGAAGGGCACGGTCTCGCCGCGACCCCGCGCGCCGAGCAGGTCGGCGACGTAGGCCGCCGCGCCCGCCAGGCCGTCGGGCACGACCGTGTAGTCGTAGGTCGCGCGGTCCTCGCCCGCGGCCGCGGCGAGATCGCCCGCGTGCGATGCGTCGAGTGGCTCGAGGCGCACCAGACGTCCCGCCAGGACGGGCGTCTCGAGCGTCACACGTTCACCTTGGGCGCGCGCTGGCGTCCGAGCAGGCTGAAGGCCACGAGGCTCGCCGCCACGTAGGTCACCCAGACGGCGCCTTGGAGGATCGTCGGGTGGTCCGCGTAGCCGAGGAAGGAGTGCAAGAGGTCGCCGAGGTTCGAGGACTCCGCCAGCGCGCCGCTCGTGTTCCAGAGGACGTGGGTGCCAAAGGGCAGCCAGCCGAGCGTCTGAAGGTTCTGGATCGCGTCGACGAGCAGGCCCGCGGCGAAGAACATCAAGAGGACGCCGAGCACGCGAAAGAAGATCTTGAAGTTGAGCCGCGTGCCGAGCCGGTAGATCGCCACCGCGAGCGCCAGGGCGACCGCGAGGCCCGCCAGCGCGCCGAGCAAGAGACCGTTGCCGTGCACCGGGGTCGCCGCCTGGCGGGAAGAGGCGAAGATGATCGCGAGGGTGAAGACCATGGTCTCGAGGCCCTCGCGCCCCACGGCCTGGAAGGCGAGCAGGCCCAGTCCGAAGCGCTCCGAGCGCGAGAGCGCGAGGTCGCTGCGGCTGCGCAGTTCGCCGGCCATCGTGGGCGCGTGCGCGTGCATCCAGAGCGTCATGCCGGTCAAGATGGCGGTCGCCAGCACGTAGGTGGTCGTCTCGAAGTAGGTCTGGACGCTGGACCCGTTGTACTGCTCGATCAAGAGGTAGGCGAGCACGCCGCCCACCGCGACGAGCCCGAGGGCGGCCGCGACACCCCAGTAGACGTCGCGAAATCGTCGGCGCTGGTCGATCTTGGCCAGGTACGAGAGCAGGATCGCGATGATCATGGACGCCTCGATGCCCTCGCGCAGGAAGATCACGAAGGTGGGCAGCATGTCTAGCGGTCCCGGGAGAGTCGACTCACCAGAGCAGGCTAACGGCCCATTCGCGAGATTGGGCTAGTCGTCACTCGCGAGCAGACGGTTCATGACACCTTCGGGCACCACGTCGACGAGGCGCGACATCGCGCGATAGCCCATCTCGGCGGGACCGGAGCGGTCGTTGCGCATGAGATTGGCCATCACCGCGAGCAGCTCGCGCATCAGCGGCTCGACGCGCATGCCGAAGCCGACGCACGCGGCCAGGATCGCCGGTTCGGAGATGAGGCGCACGAAGGCGCGCGCCACCTTGTAGTACTCGCCGTAGGCGCCCTCGAGGCGCTCCTCGTAGAGCGCGAGCAGCGAGGGGTCCTCGTGGGCGAGCGCCTCGCCGAGCACGCCGGCCGCCAGGCGGCCGGTCTCGTAGCCGTAGGCGATGCCTTCGCCGTTGAAGGGGTTGATCGAGCCGGCGGCGTCGCCGATCACCAGCGTGTTGTCGCCCACTCGTGGCCCGCGCGCGAGTCCCATCGGCAGTCGTCCGCCGGTGGGTTCGGAGAGCTTCGTCGACTCGTTGAGCCCCCAGGCCTCGGCGGTCTGGGCGACGAAGTACTCCTGGAGCTTCGTGGTGTTCACGCCCTTCCACTTGCCGCCGGTCGAGAGCAGCCCGACGCCGACGTTGACCCGCCCGTCGCCCAGGGGGAAGATCCAGCCATAGCCCGGCACGACCTCGCCGTCGGGGCTGCGGATGTCGAGGTGCGACTCGATCCAAGGCTCGTCGTGACGATCGCTCGAGTAGTACCCGCGCAGCGCCATGCCCATGGGCCAGTCGCGCACGCGCTCGACGCCGAGCGCGCGGCCCAGTCGGGAGTTCTGTCCGTCGGCGACGACGACGTAGGTGGCGTGCACCTCGGCGACGTCGCCGCTCTTGGCGTCGCGCACCGCCACGCCACGCGCGCCCGGCAGGCGACCCGGCGACGGGTCGCCCATCTCGATCAGCCCCGTGGCCTCGGCGCCGACGACCACGGTGGCGCCCACCGATTCCGCGTGCGCGGCGACCAGGCCGTCGAGGTCAAAACGCGTGATGGTGTAGCCGTAATGGGGAAAGACCGGGTGCTCGGGCCAGGCCAACTCGAGGCTCGCGCCAAATCCGAAGGCGCGCAGGCCCTCGTAGCGATGCCCGTGTGCGGCGAGCTCGTCGGCGAGACCCATCTCGTTGAGCTGATGCACGCTGCGCGGGGTCAGACCGTCGCCGCAGGTCTTCTCGCGCGGGAACGTCTTCTTCTCGATCAGACAGACCGACCAGCCGGCCGCGGCGAGCCAGTAGGCGCAGGCCGATCCGCTCGGCCCGCCGCCGACGATGACGACGTCGTAGTGGCGACTGGGTATCTCAGCGACGCGAAGCACTCGACCACACTAGGTCGACGCGTCGCGACCTCATCGACTCGCGGACCTCCGGGACGAAGGACCCGGCGCGAGAGGAGAAAAGTGACCCCGTCGGGTCTGGTAGAAATGATGAACGTGGACCAGTACCTGCCGATATTGGGACTGCTCATTCTCGGTGTGCTCTTCGCTTCGGGTTCGCTGGTCGCGTCGTCGATGTTGGCGCCGCGCAAGCGTCTGACCGAGGCGAAGCTCGCGCCCTACGAATGCGGCATCGTCCCCGAGATAGACCCCCCGCTGCGGTTCCCCGTTCGCTTCTATCTCGTGGCCATGATCTTCGTGATTTTCGACATCGAGGTCGTGTTCTTGTACCCCTTCGCCGTCGTCTTTCGCCAGCTCGGCGCCTTCGCCCTGGTCGAGGTGCTGGCCTTCTCCCTGGCGGTGTTCGCCGCCCTGCTCTTCCTGGTGTCCGAGGGCGCTCTTACCTGGGGCCCCGTCAAGCACCTGACCCCGGGCCTGCCGGCTCGCACCTCGTCGTCGACCATCGTGCGCCTGGGCGCCGACGTGGAACGGGTGGCCTAGGTGGCGTTAGAGGATCTGCAGCACAACTTCATCACCGGTCGCGTCGAGGACCTGGTGCGCTGGGCGCGTCGCGCGTCGCTCTGGCCGGCGTCCTTTGGCTTGGCGTGCTGCGCGATCGAGATGATGGCGACCGGCGCGGCCGACTTCGACCTCGCGCGCTACGGCATGGAGGTCTTTCGCGCCTCGCCGCGCCAGAGCGACCTCATGATCGTCGCCGGGCGGGTCTCTCAGAAGATGGCCCCGGTGCTGCGCCAGGTCTACGACCAGATGATGGAGCCCAAGTGGGTCATCTCGATGGGCGTGTGCGCCTCGACCGGGGGACTCTTCAACAACTACGCGATCGTCCAGGGCGTGGACCAGATCGTGCCCGTCGACGTCTACGCGCCGGGCTGTCCGCCGAGCCCCGAGACGCTCATGCACTCGATCTTCACCCTGCACGAGCTGATCCGCACCAACGAGATCCTCAAGCGCCGCGACGAGGGCCGCCCCGTGCACCTCGAGAACGAGACCAGCCCCTGGACGCCTGAGGTGCCCGTCGCGGTGAGACTGGGGACCCCCAAGTGATCGACCTACCGGTAGGTGCCCCCGAGGGCGTCGTGGTGGCCGACGCCGTCGGCGCGGACGTCGCCTGCTTTCCCACCCGCGAGCAGTACTACGACCTGGTCGCCGCGTTCAAGGCGGGCGGCTACGAGTTGTGCTCGGACGTGTGCGCCGTGGACTACCTGGGACACGAGGACCGCGCGCTGCCCGAGGGCGTCGCGCCAACGCGCTTCGAGGTGGTGGTGAACCTGCTCAGCCTGACCAAGCGCTCGCGCGTGCGCATCCGCGTCCAGGCCGGTGACGAGCCCCAGGTCGCCTCGCTCTTTTCGCTCTACCCCGGGGTCGAGGCGATGGAGCGTGAGGCCTTCGACCTCCTCGGCGTGGTCTTCACCGACCACCCCGACCTCACGCGCATCCTGATGCCCGAGGACTGGGAAGGCCACCCGTTACGCAAGGACTACGGCGCCGGGCGCGTGCCCGTGCAGTTCAAGGAAGCGCCAGGGCCACGATGACCGAACCCACCGTACGCGCCGTCGATCGCGCCGATCTGCTGACCGCCGAGACCTCCGAGGGCGCCCAGGAGCTCCAGCGACGCGAACTCACCCCCACGAGCGAGTTGGGCCGCGAGGTCGGCGCGGTGCTGCGCCTGGACGGACGCGTCCTCGACGCGCGCTCGATCGACGTCGATCGGCGCGACGACGAGACGATGATCATCAACATGGGTCCGTCGCACCCGTCGACCCACGGCGTGCTGCGCCTGATGCTCGAGCTCGACGGCGAGTTCGTGCTGCGGACCAAGCCGGTGATCGGCTACCTGCACACCGGGATGGAGAAGACGGGCGAGGAGCTCAGCTACATCCAGGGCGCCACCAACGTCACGCGCATGGACTACCTGAGTCCGGTCATCAACGAGCTCTCGTACTCGATGGCCGTGGAGAAGCTGCTCGGCATCGAGATCCCCGAGCGGGCGATCTGGATCCGCATGATGATGAGCGAGCTCAATCGCATGTCCTCGCACCTGGTGTGGATGGCGACCAACGGCATGGACCTCGGCTCCACGTCGATGATGATCTACGGCCTGCGCGAGCGCGAGCTGATCCTGGCGTTCTTCGAGAAGACGGCCGGTCTGCGCATGAATCTGAACTACGTGCGCCCCGGCGGCGTCGCCGCCGACCTGCCCGACGGCTGGCAGGACGACGTGTTGGTGATCTGCGACACCATCTACGAGCGCACCTACGAGTACGACCAGCTCCTGACCGGCCAGCCGATCTTTCGCAACCGCATGATCGGCGTCGCCCCCCTGATGGCCGAGGAGGCCCTGGCCCTCGGGGTGACCGGACCGCTGCTGCGCTCGACCGGGGTCGCCTGGGACCTGCGCCGCACGATGCCCTATCTCGCCTACGACCAGGTCGACTTCGACGTCATCGTGGGCACCTACGGCGACAACTTCGACCGCTACGCGATCCGCCTCAACGAGATCCGTGAATCGATTCGCATCGTGCGCCAGTGCGTGGAGAAGATGCCCGCGGGCGACTACCGCAGCCAGGACCCCAAGGTCACGCCGCCGCCGCGCGCGCGCATTGGTGAGTCCATGGAGGCGCTGATCCACCACTTCAAGCTCTTCACCGAGGGCTTCCACGTACCGGCCGGCGAGGTCTACTCGGCCGTCGAGTCGCCGCGCGGCGAGCTGGGCTGCTACCTGGTCGCCGACGGCACCGCCAAGCCCTGGCGCATGCACGTGCGCGCGCCGAGCTTCGTCAACCTGCAGGCCGTGCCGCTCCTGATGCGCGGCGGCACGGTGTCAGACGCCATCACCGTCATCTCGACGGTCGATCCGGTCCTGGGAGAAGTCGATCGATGAGTCACCTGCGTACCGAGCTGCGCCAGCGCGCCGAGGAGATCGTCGCGCTGTATCCGTCGCGGCGCTCGGCCATGCTGCCCCTGTTGCACCTCGCCCAGGAGCAGGACGGCTACCTGACCGACGAGGCCATGGCCGAGGTCGCCGAACTGACGGGCACCACGCCGGCCGAAGTGCGCGGCACCGCCTCCTTCTACGACATGTTCCACCTGGAGCCGGTCGGGCGCTACGTGGTGGGGGTCTGCACCAACATCGCGTGCCTGCTGCGCGGCGGCGAGGAGCTGCTCGAGCACGCCAGTGCGGTCCTGGGATGCGCCGTCGGCGGCACCAGCGCTGACGGCCTCTTCACGCTCGAAGAGACCGAGTGTCTGGCCGACTGCAACATCGCGCCCGTCGTCCAGGTCAATCACCGCTACGTGCGCACCACGACCCCCGAGGCCTTCGACGGGCTCATCGAGGAC
>JAJXXB010000094.1 GCA_021781315.1 Actinomycetes bacterium
CGCAACTTCGTGCCCGTGCACGGCGAATACCGCCACATGGTGCACCACCGCGCGCTGGCCCACTCGATGGGCCTCTCGCCGGAGCACACGCTGCTGTGCGAAGACGGCGACCAGATCGAGGTCACGGCGGCGGGCATCCGTCGCGCCGGCCAGGTGCCGGCGGGCTTTCACTACATCGACGGCGACGCCGGCGAGATCGACGAGCGGCCCATCGAGGAGCGGCGCATGCTGGCCGAGTTCGGGGTGGTCCAGATCACCGCGGGCATCGACGCCGCGCGCGGGATCATCGTCCAGCCGGTGCGACTCAGCGCGCGTGGCTGGTTCGACGGCGAAACCGACCGCAAGCTGCTGGCCACCTTGACCGAGGAGATCCGCGGCGCGCTCGAGAGCGCGCTGCGCGAGGGGGACCGCGACGACGCCTCCTTGAACAAGGTGGCCCAGCGCGCCGCCGGGCGCATGCTCGGCCAGCGCTTTCGGCGCCAGCCGGTCGTCCTGACCGCCATCGCGGTGCTGACCTAGAGGTCGTTGCCCGCGTAGGACAGGTTGAAGCTCTTGTTCACGAGCGGGAAGTCCGGCACGATCGTGTTGGCGAGGGCCACCGCGAGCGCCGGCCAGGTGACGAACGAGGGGTCGACGACCTTGACCCGGCGCAGCCGCTCGCCGTCGAACTCGACGCGATGGGTGATGGCGCCGCGCCAGCCCTCGACGATGCCGGTGCCCGCGCCGGTCGCCGAGCGCGGCTGGGGGACCGCCGCACCCCCGCCGGCCAGTAGTTCGTCGATGACGGCGAGGGAGACGGCGATCTCGCGCTCTCGCACGAGAAAGCGCGCCAGCACGTCGCCGGACTCCTCGGTGGCGATCGAGTAAGCGCGCGTCGCGACGAAGGGGTGCGCGTCGCGGGCGTCGCGCGCGATTCCCGAGGCGCGCGCGACGACCCCGAGCACGCCGATCTCGAGGGCGTCTCCTCGCGACAGCACCCCGGTGCCGCGGAAGCGGTCCATCACGATGTTGTTGGCGCGCGCGAGTGCGGTCACGTCGGCCACGCGCTCGGCGATGCTCGCGAGCTCGTCACGGCCGGGCAGGTCGCGCAGCGTCGTCGCGCCGAGGGCGATGGCCCCGCGCAAGAGGCGGTGTCCGGTCACCCGGTCGTTGAGACGCAGCAGGGTCTCACGCAGGGTCATCGCCCGGGCCTGGGCGAGGGAGAACGCGGTGTCGTTGCACAGCGCGCCGATGTCGGCGACGTGGTTGTAGAGCCGCTCGAGTTCGAGCAGGATCGCGCGGGCGCGCACGGCCTCGTCGCTCGGGGCGACGCCCAGGGCCGCCTCGGCGGCCAGGATGAAGGCGAGGGAGTGGCCCACCGCGCTGTCGCCCGAGATCCGCTCGGCGAGGGGGATGGCCCCGGCGACGTCGCGACCTTCGAAGAGCTTCTCGACGCCCTTGTGGGTGAACCAGAGTCGGGCCTTCATCTTGATGATCGTCTCGCCGACGACCCAGAAGCGGAAGTGGCCGGGTTCGATGATGCCCGCGTGGACGGGGCCGACCGGGATCTCGTAGACGCCCTCGCCCTCGACCTGGTTGAAGGGGAAGGGCGCCGCGTCGAGGTCCCAGGGCCCTCGGGCCGCTTCGCGGCGCATCGGGTGCCAGCCGGCCGGCCAGTGCTGGTGGGTCACGAGCGGGCGCGGCTGGGGATGGCCGAGCGCGACGACGCCGAAGAGGTCGCCCATCTCGCGCTCGAAGCGACCGGCCGGGAACGACAGCGTGGCGAGCGAGGGGACCTCGGGACGCTGGGCGTCGAGGGACACGTGAACTTCGACGCGCTGGTCGGGCGGGCCGTCGACGAAGAGGTACACGACGCGCAGGCCCTCGTCCTCGCACGCGGCGACGCTCGCGAGGGTGTAGCCGACGCCGAACAGGGTGCGCGCCGTGTCCACGAGGTCACTCGCGGCGACCTCGAGCGTCGCGCGCGCGGGTCGGTCGCGAACCAGGTCCTCGAGAGTCACAGCGCCACCGCCGCACCGGCGTGGATCAACGACGAGAGGGGCCAGGACACGACGCCCACGAGGGCGAGCGCGCCGAGGGCGACACCCATGGGGATGCTGAAGGAGAGCGATGCGCGCTGGGGCGTCGTGGTCGCCGGGCCGAGCAGCATCCGGGCGGCCGGGGCGGACAGTCCCACCACCACGAGGGCCAGCGCGGCCAGGGCCAGGGCGCTGACCCACGCGAGGCCCGCTGCCGAGAGGGAGCGCACCAGACCGAGCTCGCTGGCAAAGAGGCTAAAGGGCGGCAGTCCCACCAGGGCCGCGAGACCCACCGCGAAGAGCCCGCCGAGGGCGGGGCGCCGCGCGAGCAGCCCGCTGACCCCGGCGATCTGGCTGGTGCCGTCGACCTCGACGATCTCGCCGGCGGTGAGAAAGAGCACGCTCTTGGCCAGTCCGTGGCCGACCACGTGCAAGAGCACCGCGGCGAGGGCCAACGGCGTGCCGGCCGCCGCCCCGAGGCAGAGGAGCCCCATGTGCTCCATCGAGGAGTAGGCGAGCATCCTCTTGTAGTCGCTCTGGCGCAGCAGCATCGTCACCGCGATCCCCAGGGTCACCAGCCCCGAGATCAGCAGCGTGGTGCGCACGAAGTCGGTGCCGAGCGCGGCCGCTGCGATGGCCCGACAGCGCAAGAGGGCGTAGAAGGCGACCGAGAGCAGGACCCCCGACATCAACGCCGACACCGGCGCGGGCGCTTGGCTGTGGGCGTCGGGCAGCCAGCTGTGCAGGGGGGCGAGACCGACCTTGGTGCCGTAGCCCAGCACGATGAGAGAGAAGGCGAGGCGCACGACCGCGTGGTTCAGGCGCGGCGCCTCGCGCACCAGCGTCGCCCAGTCGAGGCTGGCCGCGCCGTGGCCGTGGCTCGCCGCCACGTAGAGCAGCATCGTGCCGAGGAAGGCGAGCGCGATGCCCACCGAGCAGATGATGATGTACTTCCAGGACGCCTCGAGCGCGCCGCGCGTGCGTCGGTGTCCGACCAGGAACGTCGTCACGACGGTCGTCGCCTCGACCGCCACCCACATGACCGCGATGTTGCGCGCGAGCACGGTGAGGATCATCGCGGCGATGAATCCCTGGACCAGGGCGGCGTAGAGCGAGGCCTGGCGCGGCGTGCACGCGCCGCGCTCGAGCTGGCCGTTGAGATAGCGCACGCCGCCGAGGGCCGCGAGCAGTCCCACCGCGCCGATCACGAGCAACATCAATGCGCTCAGCGGATCGGCGCCGAGTGAGCCGCCGAGCGCGCTCGGGGCAGCCGTGAGCGACGCGCGGGCGATGAGCGTCGCGAGGCCCAACACGCCCGCGAGGCTCACCACACCCAGCACCGCGACGCCGCGCCGCCAGGGTGCGAAGGCCGAGAAGATCCCGACCAGGACGGGCAGGGCGAGGATGGCGAGAATCATCAGTCGTGCAGGTCCCGCAACTGGTCCAGATCCTGGACGTTGAAGTGGCGCTGAAGCTGGGCGGCGAGGACCTGGAGGACGACGACCGCGAGGAGCACGTCGAGGGTGACCCCGAGCTCGACCACGAGCGGCACGCCCGACGTGCCGAGGAACGCCGTGAGGGCGATGCCGTTGTCGATGGTGAGAAGTCCCACGATCTGTGAGACCGCCCGGCGGCGCACGACCATCGAGAAGAAGCCGATCAGGACGATGGCGACCCCGAAGGGGATGAGCCTCCCGGCGGGGGTCGCCACCAAGGTCACGACGCCGCGCGTCGCGGCGAAGGCGAGCAGGGTGAGCAGTCCCGCTCCCACGAGGGACGCGGGAACGTTGATCAGTGGCGACGCCTCGCGCGCGGCGTGGTCGTGGGCGACGACGCGCGCGATCAGCAGGGGCACCGCCAGCGCCTTGATCGCGAGGACCAGCACGCCGACGCCGACGAGCACGAGGTCGTGTCGATGCGCACCCAAGATGACGGCGACCGCCGCGAGTCCGACTCCCTGGACCGCGAGCGCCTTCACCGCCGCGGCGAGCGACTGACGCCACAGGGTGAGAGCGGCCGTGACCATCACGACGACCACCGCGAGGTCGAGCAGGCTCACGTAGGTGAAGGTCATCGCAGGGCCACCGCGCTGATGACGCTCAAGACGCCGAGTAGGAACGCGCCGGCCAGGAGTTCGGGAATGCGAAAGAGGCGGATCTTGGCGGTCGTCACCTCGAAGATCGACACCGCGATGGCGACCACACCGACCTTGATCGACACGGCGAGCAGTCCCGCCAGCAGGCCGAGGGTGCCCGTGCCCGCGGCGATGCCCCAGGGCAGCGCCAGGTTGGCGAAGAGCCCGAGCAGCAGGACCAGGCGCGCCGACTCGCCCAGGGTCACGAGCGCGAGGTCCGGTCCCGCGTACTCGAGGACCATCGCCTCGTGGATCATCGTCAGCTCGAGGTGCGTCGCCGGGTTGTCCACCGGCAGTCGACCGGTCTCGGCGAGGATCGCGATGAAGAACGACACCAGGGCGAGGATCCGCGCGGGACCGGCGACCGCGCTCGTCGTGACGCCGACGCTGACGAGGCGCGAGAGGTTCGACGTGCCCACGCCCAGGGACATGGCGAGGATCGCGACCAAGAGCGCCGGCTCGACCATGGCGCCGACCATCGCGGCGCGACTCGCCCCCATGCCGGCGAACGCGGTGCCGGTGTCGAGCGCGCCGAGTAGGAGTGCCACCGATCCGAGGAGCAAGATGAAGAGCACCGCGACGAAGTCGACGCGCGGGGCCAAGAGCGCGGACAACGTGATGAGAGGCGAGAACGCCACCGCGACGAGCGCGCTCGCCACCAGCACGACCGGCGCCGCGGCGAAGACCCAGGTCGCGTCGGTGGGTCGGGTGCGCTGCTTGGTGGAGAGCTTGGCGAGGTCGCGCAGGGGCTGCAGGACGCTGGCGCCCTGGCGACCCTCGAGGCGGCTGCGGACCTTTCGCATCAGACCCAGCGCGAGGGGGCCCGCGAGGAGGACCCAGGCGAGCTGCGCCACGCTGGCCAGAGCGCTGCCCCACGTCGTGGTCATTGCAGGACCACCAGGATGATCACCAGCGCGACGAGGCCGTAGGCCAGGTAGCGGTGCACGCTGCCGTTGGCGATGCCTCTCGTGTGCGCGGCCCACCAGTCGAGGCCGCGCGCGAGGGGTCGAAAGAGCGCGCGCTCGACGATGTCCTCGTTAGCGGATCGGTAGCTGATGCGCTCGAGGTAGTAGCGCGACTCGACCACGTGGCTGACGTCGACGTCGTGGTCGGGTCGCAGCACGTCGTCAAAGACCCGCATGATGGGTTCGCCGAAGGACGTCGCCGTGTACTGCATGCGAGCCGTCTGGTTGTGGCGTCCCGACCCCCAGGGCTCGAGCGTGGCGACGTCCGCAAAGCCGCTGCGACGCGTCGCGAGCGCGCGCCAGCCGGCGACGAGGACGATCGCCCCGGTCAGGGCCGCCGAGAGGTAGAGCGGGGTGAGGGCTCCCGTGAGAGGAGCGAGGCGCAGCGTCACCCAGCCCGCGACCGGCGCGTTCGGGCCGTTGTCGAGCGACCGGTTCACGACGCCGATCACCGCGTAGGGCGCGACACCGGTCACCACGCAGGCGAGCGCGGTCAGTGACGCTGACACGCGCATCGCGCGACTGGCCTCTTGGGCCTCGAGTGCGCCCGCGCTGCGCCCGCGGCCCAAGAAGGTGATGCCGTAGGCCTTCACGAAGGCGATGATCGTCAGACCGCCCGTGAGAGCGACCGCCGCGACCGCGAGGGTGACGGTGATCGTCGCCGCCACGCCGTGCGCGCCCAGAGAGTGCAACAGGCTCTGGAACAAGAGCCACTCGCCGCTAAAGCCGTTGAGCGGGGGGATGGCCGAGACCGCCAGCGTTCCGGCGAGGAAGGCGAGTGCGGTCACCGGCATCGCCCGCGCGAGGCCGCCCAGCTCGTCCATGTTGCGCGACTGGGTGGCGGCGTGCACGGAACCAGCGGCGAAGAAGAGCGTGCTCTTGAAGAGGGAGTGATTCACGACGAGCACGAGCGCGGTGACCAGCGCTAGCGAGGCCACCATCGGATGGCCCGTGGCGAGGGTCAGACCCGACGCGCCGAGGGCCATCAGCACCAGTCCCATGTTGTCCGAGGTGGAGTAGGCGAGCAGGCGCTTCACGTCCTTGCTGGTGGCTGCGTAGAGCGCGCCGACGATCGCGGTGACGCCACCGACGGCGCTCACCACGAGCCACCACCACTGCTCGCCGCCGTGCAACAGAACGCGCCCGACGAGGATGATGCCGTAGATGCCGAGATTCACCATCGCTCCCGACATCAGCGCCGAGACGGGTCCGGGGGCCTCGGCGTGGGCGCGCGGCAGCCACACGTGCAGCGGCACCGCGCCGGACTTGGACGCGAAGCCCACGAGCGCGAGGAGAAAGAACGTCGACGCCGAACCCGGGGCCAGGCTGGCGGCGCTCGCGGCGATGTGCGTGAAACTGGTCGAGTGCGCGTGCGCCGCCAGGCCGACCAGCGAGAAGGTGATGGCCACCGCGCCACCCTGGGTCATCACCGCGTACCAGCGGGCCGCGCTGATCGCCTCGCGCCGGCGGGCGTGGTCGTGCGCCACGAGGGCGAGCGAGGAGAGCGCCATCAGCTCCCAGGCGAACAAGAAGGTGGTGACGTTGCCGGCCATGGGCACCGCGAGCAGCCCCAGAACGAAGAGCGAAAACGA
>JAJXXB010000053.1 GCA_021781315.1 Actinomycetes bacterium
CGTGGTCCTCGACGAACCGACAACGGCAGTCGACCCCGAGGGTCGCCAGGTCATCCGTCAACTCATCCGCGCCGAGGCCGAACGGGGCTGCGCGCTGCTGCTGACGACTCACGAGCTCGACGAAGCCGAGCGCGTGAGCGACCGAGTGGTGATCATGAACCGCGGCGCCGTCGTCGCCGAGGGCACCCTCGACGAGCTCGCCGGCGCACCCGAGTTGATCGTCGAGGCGAGCGCGCCGATCGCGCCCGCCGAGCTGGCCGACGCGCTGGGCTGCGCCGTCGAGGAGAGCGGGCCGCGCACCTACCGCTGCGCGACGCCGTCGACGCCGGCGCTGATGGGCGTACTGACGACGTTCCTCACCGCGCGCGGCGCCGCCGTGGTGTCGCTGCGCACGCGCGCCTCGCTGGAAGAGCGCTACCTCGAGCTGATCGCGGCCGAGCGGGCCGCCCAGCCATGACCGCGCTGCTCGCCCAGACCCTCGCCGAGGTGCGCATGACCGTGCGCCGGGGCGAGACGCTCTTGTTGACCGTGGGCATCCCCGTCCTCATCCTCGTCTTCTTCTCCACGACCCACGTCACCTCGTCGCCGACCCCACACCGAGTCGACTTCATCGCCCCCGGCGTGCTCGCCCTGAGCGTGCTGTCCACGTCCCTGGTGGCGCTCTCCATCGCGACCGGCTTCGAGCGATCCTTCGGGGTGCTGCGGCGCCTGCACGTCACGCCGCTGGGCCGCCGCCGGCTCATCGGCGCGAAGGTCGCGGGCGTCCTCGTGACCGAGGCGATCCAGATCGCCATTCTCACCGTGGTCGCCCTCGCGCTGGGCTGGCACCCCCACGGCGGGCTCGTCGGGGCGCTCGCGGTCCTCGGCCTCATCCTGCTCGCCACCGCGGGGCTCGCGGGCATCGGCCTCGCGCTCGCGGGTCGCCTGCGCGCCGAGGTGAACCTGGCCGCGAGCAACGGCCTCTACCTCGTGCTCCTGCTGCTCTCGGGCATCGTCGTGCCGGCATCCTCGCTGCCCGGAGCCATCCGCGCCGTGATGACGTGGATCCCCTCCGGGGCCCTCGCCGACGGGCTGCACCGCGTGCTCGGCTCGGGCGCCGCACCGCGCCTCGTCGACTGGCTCAGCCTGGCCCTGTGGGCGCTGGCCGCACCCGTTCTCGCCGCCCGCACGTTCCGCTTCGACTGACCGGTGCTACGGTCGGCCCCATGGGACCCGACTCGCGGTTCCGCCGGCGACTCCGACGGGTGCTCCCCCTGATCATCCTGATCAGCGGTCTCGCCGTGCCCGTCGCCGCGCGCGCGAGCGGGCCGGTGACGCTCACCCTCGCGCCGACGGCGCTCTCCGCCTCGGGAGGACTGGTAGCCGTCAGCGCGCACTTCTCGAGCCCGCCGAGTCCCACGTGCACGCTGCAGAATCGTGGATCGTCGAGGGTGTGGCCGTGCTCGGCACCGGCGGTGATGCGCGTCGCCCCGAACCAGAGTGCCAACCCCGCGACGGTGGCCCTCGACGTGACCGTCACTGACGGCGCGTCGGTGACGCACCTGAGTGCCACCGTGGCCCTCGGCGGCGCGCAACCCGGCGCCTACGTGGCCCTGGGCGACTCCTACGCGTCGGGCGACGGCAACCCGGGCGGTGGCTGGGTGGACCGCAGCGGCGTCGCGAGCGCCGACGTGAACGCCACCGACGGCTGTGACCGGTCGGCGCTCGCCTACCCGGTCCTCGTCGCGCACTGGCTCAGCGCCCACGGGACCTCCGCTCCGCTGTCGTTCCTCGCGTGCTCGGGGGCGACCACGGCCGACCTCTACCCCGCCTCGCCGGCGCCGGCCGAGGGTCTCGCGGGCGCGGGCGGCAACCACGACGAGGGTCCCCAGCTCGACGACGCGGCCGAGCTCGCGAGCGCCCACGTCGTCACCGTGACCGTCGGTGGCAACGACCTCTACTTCGCGCCCGTTCTCCTCACCTGCGTCACGGTCCCCGACTGGTGCTCGGCGAGCTCGCCGGTTCCCGCGGTGCGCGACCTGCGCGCGAACATCACGCGTCTCTCGAGCGCACTGGCCGCGACCTATCACCAGGTGCGCGTCCTCGCGCCTCTCGCGCGCATCGTCGTCGTCACCTACCCGCGCCTCGTGCCGGTCGCGCGCGCTCTCACGCGCGCGAACCTCGAGCGCGGATGCGCCGGCCTGCGTGGCGCTGCCCTGCTCTACCTCTCGCGCGCCGAGACGTCACTGAACAACGTCATCACCAAGGCGGCGAGCGCGAGCGGGCTGACCCTCGCCGACCCCAACGCGGGCGCCGGATCCTTCACCAGCGGGGGCGGCCACTCGCTCTGCGGATCCCGTCCATGGTTCAATCCCCTCGACCTACGCCACCCGCGCTACTCGTTCCACCCCAACGCCGCGGGACAGCGCGCGATGGCGAGCGCGGTCGAAGCGGTGCTGGGGCCCTAAGCCGAGAGAGCGGCGATTCCCCGGGCGAGCGTGTGGGTCGGGATCGCCCCGAAGTAGACGCTGGTCACCGTGCCCCGGGCGGTGAGGAACACGGTCTCGGGCAGGGTGAGGAACTGGAAGAGGCCGTTCGTGATCGTCCCGTTGGCGTCGAAGGCGACGGGAAAGCCCACCTGGTCCTTGGTGACGAAGGCGCGCGCGGCGCTCTGCTCGTCGTTGGCGTCCACGCCCACCACCCGCACGTCGCCCAGGTGATGGGTGCGCAGGTAGGTGGCGACCTTGGGCATCTCGCCCTGGCACGGCCCGCACCACGAGGCGAAGAAGATCACGACCGTCGGGTGACCGCGGGTCCAGGGCGACGACACCGTGCCGCCAAAGAGTCCGGGGCTGGTGAAGCCCTTGAGCGTGGTGCCCACCAAAGCGGTCGTCGCGAGGGTCGTGCTCGTGTGCGTGTTCGTGCTCGATCCGGCGCGGTTCGCACGGTTCGTCAGAAACGAGACGCCCAGAATCAGCACGAGCGCGATCGTCGCTCCCAGTCCGAGCGAGATCAGGGCCATCGGCGAAGGGCGGCGCCGTGGACTAGTGGAATCGGACGAGGACATCAACCGCCATGAACACGAAGAGGGCCGTCAGGTACGTGATGGAGAAGTGGAAGAGCCGCATCGCCTCGGCGACGTCGGCCTTGTTGGAGACCGCGTGGCGATAGAGGCGCAGCGCGTAGAAGGAGAACAGCGCGCCCAGCACCGTCGAGGCCAGCGCGTAGATCCAGCCGAGGTGCGCGAGCGGACCGATCAACATCGTGATCGCCCACAAGACGACCGAGTAGATGAGGATCTCGAGCGTGGTACGGCGCAGCGAGGTCACCACCGGCATCATCGGCACGTTGGCCGCCTCGTAGTCGTCGCGATACCGCACCGCGAGCGCCCAGAAGTGCGGCGGCGTCCAGATGAAGATCACGGCGAAGAGCAACACCGGCGTCCAGGTGAGCGAGTTGGTCACCGCCGCCCAGCCGACCAGCACCGGCACCGCGCCGGCCGCGCCGCCGATGACGATGTTTTGCTTGGAGCGTCGCTTGAGCCACATCGTGTAGACGAAGACGTAGAACGCGGTCGCCGAGAGCGCGAGCCACGCCGAGAGCGGGTTGACCCACGTCGAGAGCACCGCGAAGGAGATGATCTCCAGGGCGGCGGCGAAGAGGGTCGCCGCGCGGGGGGTCATCACGCCGGTGACCAGCGGGCGTCGCTTCGTGCGCTGCATCACGGCGTCGATGTCGCGGTCGATCACCATGTTGAACGCGTTCGCCCCGCCGGCCGCGAGCGTCCCGCCGACCAGCGTCGCGACGATCAGCCACAGACCGGGGATGCCGTTGGCCGCCACTACCATCGTGGGCACCGTGGTGACGAGCAGGAGTTCAATGATGCGCGGCTTGGTGAGGGCGACGTATCCCTTGACCACGTCCGAGGTCGAGCGCGAGCCCGTGGCCGAGATTGTCATGGGGAGCATTCTATGAGTCGGACTTTCCCTAGGCTACGGAAATGACCGGAACTCGCCGACGCGTCACGATTCCCGTGTTCCGCTGGTTCGCCCTCGCCTCGTTCGTCTCGATGATCGTAATTGTCCTGACCGGAGCGGCGGTTCGACTCACGGGGTCGGGCCTGGGCTGTCCGGACTGGCCCACCTGCTACCACCACCGGATCTCCGGCTCGTGGTCGATCCATCCCCTCATCGAGTACGCGAACCGGATCGTGACGGTCACCCTGATCCTGGTCACGATCGCGACCTTTGTCGCCGCCTGGCTGCGCGAGGTGCGTCGGCGCGACCTGCTCGTCCTAACGGGGATGCTGATCATCGGCGTCGTCGCCGACGCGATCCTCGGCGCGTTCGTCGTCTACTCCAAGCTCAACCCGTGGCTGGTCTCGCTGCACATGATGCTCTCTCTGAGCATGGTCGTCGTGGGAGCGATCCTCTATCACCGCTCGAAGTACGTCTACGGTCCCGGGGCGCGCTGTGACGTGCGCGACCCGCACTTTCGCCTCATCGCGCGGCTCCTGTGGATCCCCTTCGTCGTGCTGCTGGCCGCTGGCACCATCGCGACCGGGTCGGGTCCGCACGCCGGCGGCTCCCAGGGCCAGCTCGTCGCGCGCCGCCTGCCCTTCGCCTTCGCCGACGCGACGTGGGTCCACTCGGTGGCCGCGGTCCTCTTCATCGGACTGGTGACGGGGCTGGTCTTCGCGATCTGGGGCTCGAGCGCGCCGCTGGCCCTCCAGCACGGCGTGCGCCGCCTCGTCGTGATCTCGCTCGTGCAAGCGGCGATCGGCGTGACCCAATACCTCACGCACGTGCCGGTGGTGCTCGTCGAGCTCCACGTCGCCGGTGCCGTGTCGCTCTCGATCGGCGTCACCCAGTTCCACCTGCGCCAGAGCGCGCACGACCGCGAACCGGGCACGCGACGCACACCGAAGGCTGACGCGGCAATCCCTACTACTTCACTCGCAAAGGCCTAGCATCAGGGCCGATAGGCGAGGGCTTTGGTCCCTAGTAGTTCTCCGCAATAACGTGCCACACTGGGGCCAACGGCATGAGATCGGAGAAATGGGATATCTATGGCGTGGTTTTCGTTCCTAGCGGCGTTGATACCGCTCGATGGCTATGGCCACTATCTGCACTGGGGTGTCATCAACATCAGTGTGGCCAACTTCATCGTCATTGTCCTGATGATCGCCACTTTCGTGGCCGCCCTGCTACTTCCCTTCCCCGGGCGTAGCCGCCGAAAGGAGAGCAAGTGAGCACCAGCATCGACCAGCAGTGGACGACGCGCCTGCGCCGCAAGGTCGCCGGCAAGTTGCCCCCGGAAAAGCTCCTGCCCGACACCCAGCCGGCCTACGTCTCGTCGTGGATCTACGTCTTCGGCGTCACCACGATGTCGGCGCTCGCGGTCGTCATCGGCTCGGGGCTGATCCTCTCGCTGCGCGGCCCGCAGTGGTGGCACGAGTCCTCGATCGGGCACTTCGTGAACTCCCTGCACCTGTGGAGCGTGGAGATCTTCTTCTTCGCCATGGTGGTGCACCTGTGGGGCAAGTTCTTCATGGGCGCCTGGCGCGGCGGGCGCACCGCGACGTGGATGACGGGCGTGGTGACCTTCCTCGCCTCGATCGCCACCGCGTTCACCGGATACGCCTCCCAGAGCAACTTCGACTCGCAGTGGATCACCACCCAGGCCAAGGACGGCATCAACTCGACGGGCGCGGGCGCGTTCTTCAACGTGCTCAACCTCGGCCAGATGCTCATGTGGCACATCGTCCTGCTGCCGCTCGCCGCGGTCGCCCTCACCGCCCTGCACGTCCTGCTCGTGCGCATCAAGGGCGTCGTCCCCCCGTACGAAGACAAGGTTGGTGAAGCACAGTGAGTTCCAAGACATTCCGTCCCGACGTCGACGCCCCGGAGTGGAAGGGCGGTCACAGCCCCTACGACATCATCAAGGAGGGCACCATCGCCCTGGTGGTGGTCGGACTGCTGACCGTCATCCTGGCCACCCTCTTCGGCTCGCCCGACGACCACGAGATCACCATCAAGAACTGGGCCAACGCGGCCCCGGTCGACTTCGCGATGACCGCCATCGGCGAGATGAACGGCTCGACCACCACCGCCGGCTACGGCGCGCCGTACAACACGGCGAGCGATGGCCAGAAGCTGGGCCCGCTCGCCCTCGCCAAGTGGGCGGGCGTGCGCATCCCGATCAACACCGAGCAGGACTTCGTGTTGAAGCCGCTCGAGTCGCTGCCCTACAACACGCAGCTCTCGAGTGCCTTGTCCACGTGGAAGTCGGCCTCGACGAGCCAGCAGACGACCTGGGTGAACAACTACACCAAGGCCGACGCCAAGATGGCCTTCACCAACGGCCAGATCGTGGTGAACGCGACGAACGCGGGCCCGGTGCCCGTGTTCATCAACGACCTCACCGCGATGGCGCGCTCGGGCGCCCTTGACACCGCGCTGGTCCAGGGCGGGAACTTCTTCTCGATGGACTACACGAAGCCCCTGTTGTTCCTCTCCGACGGTGGCTACCTGGCGAACCTCGCCGAGAAGCAGCACCTCCTGGGCAGCCAGTGGGGCATGATGAACGAGACGAACAGCTACCCGGGTCAGGCGTGGCTGTGGCTCTACACCTTCTGGTACCAGGTGTCGCCCTTCTCGACGAGCGCCAACGCCGACGTCCAGGTCTGGGCCATGATG
>JAJXXB010000243.1 GCA_021781315.1 Actinomycetes bacterium
GCCGCCGCGCGCGCGTGGCGCTTCGCGGTGCGCTTCAGCGACCGCGACGAGCTGTGGTGCGTCGAGCTCGCCCGTGGGGTCTTGCACGCGCGCCGTGGGACGTGCGCGGGCGACGTCGACGCCTCGATCACGACCTCCGCCGAGGCCTTCGCGGAATTCGCCTCGGGGGTCGAGACGCTTCGTGGTCTCGCCGCGCGCGGCGCGATCGAGGTCGACGGCGACCTCGCGTCCCTCGACGCGTGGGCGGCGCTGCTCGATGACTTCGACCTCGGGTTCGAGATCGTGCTGCCGTAAGGAAATCGAGAGAGGACTGTGATGACCGATCCCCACGAACCGAGCTCGTCGCTCGCCTACCTGTCGGCGGGCGAGCTCATGGACCAGTTCGCCAACGGCAGCCTCCGATCGCTCGCGCTGCTCGACGTCCTGCTCGAGCGCATCGACGCGATCGATGACGCGCACTCGCCGGTGGCGCTACGCGCGATCGCGGCCCGCGACGACGGCGCGCGTGCGGTGGCCGCGCAGCGTGACGAGCAGCGCGCGAGCGGCGTCATCCTCGGGCCCCTGCACGGACTACCCGTTGTGATCAAGGACAACATCGAGGCGATCGGACTCCCGGGCGCGGCGGGCTCGACGGCGCTGCTGGGCCGACCGACCCGCGACGCGCCCATCGTGGCGCGGCTGCGCGCCGCGGGCGCGGTCATCGTGGGGAGCACGAACCTCAGTCAGTGGGCGAACATCCGCTCGGGGCGCTCCACGAGCGGCTGGTCGGCGACCGGAGGGCTGGTCGCCAACCCCTGGGCGCTCGACCGCTCGGCCGGCGGGTCGTCGTCGGGCTCGGGCGCCGCGGTCGCGGCGGGACTCGCGCCGCTCGCGGTCGGCACCGAGACCGACGGCTCGATCGTCTGCCCGGCCTCGGTGAACGGCGTCGTCGGACTGAAGCCGACGGTGGGGGTCGTCCCCGCTACCCACGTGGTGCCGATCAGCGCCAGCCAGGACAGCCCGGGTCCGATGGGTCGCACCGTCGCCGACGTCGCCCGGCTCTTCGCGGTGCTCTCGGGCACGTCGCCGGTCGAACTCGCGCGCTCGCGCGTCGCGGTCGCGGCCAACTGGCGTACCGGACATCCGGCGACCGACGAACGCTTCGACGAGGTCGTCGCCGCACTCGCGGCGGCCGGCGTCTACGTCACCCTCCGGGAGGTCCCCGAGCCCGGACCCGAACAGCAGCAGGACGAACTCGACGTCTTGCTCGGAGAGCTCGTGGACGACCTCTCGTCCTACCTCGCTGACCGACCGGGCGATGGGGTGCGGTCCCTCGCCGAGGTCGTGGACTACGAGGATCGCCACCGGACCCGCGAGCAGCCCTACTTCGGTCACGACCTCTTCCTCATGGCCCTCGCGACGGGCGGGCGCGCCGGCGCCGCGTACGCCGCCGCCCGGGCGCGCAACCTCGCGTGGGCCCGCGAGGTCTGCCTCGGACCCGCGCTCAAGGACGTCGACGTGCTCCTCGCGCCGGCCTACGGTCCCGCGTGGAAGAGCGACCTCATCGTCGGCGGCCACCCGGGTCCGGCGAGCGTGGCGACGACGCCGGCGGCGATCGCGGGGTGGCCGATCGCGAGCGTGCCCATCGGCTTCGTCCACGGCCTGCCGATCGGGGCGGCGATCATCGCACGGCCCCACGAGGAGTGGCAGATCCTCGAGCTGGCCGCGCGACTCGAGGCCGTCGTCGACCTCGGGTTCGACCGGTACCGACCGGGGTTCAGCGGCCCGACACGGGGCTGAGTGGCAGCGAGACGACGGTGCCCGCGGGCCACTGCTCGCGCGACGCGTCACTGATGCGCCACACGCTCTGACGCCCGCGGACCGTCCAGGTCGCGGGACCGCCGACGAGGGCGGTCTCCTCGTCTACACCGAGCAACGTGATCGCCTCGTCGTGGGGCAGGATGAAGCGCGTCGCCACCTCGGGCATGCGCGCGAGGAAGGCGTCGTAGTGGGGGATCACGCGCAGGTGGGGCACGACGCCGAGCCCGACGGTCCCGCCGCCGCGGGGGTGGCGGATCGAGGGCACCCACGAGGTGAGCGCCATGGCTCCGGCGCTGCAGCCCGCGAGCGCCGCCCCGGCGCGCCACGCGGCCTCGATCGCCCGCCAGACCGCGGTGCCGCGCAGGGTGTCGGCGAGGAAGGTCGGGCTGCCGCCCGAGAGGTAGATGAGTCCCGCGCCCTCGACGAGCGCGGCGTTGGCCGGGTCGTTCGCGCTCGCGCGGTCGACGACCGGGACGACGACCTGGGTGACACCTAGTCGGGCCGCCTGGCGCGCGCCGAGGTCGTGCCATCGGGCGACGACGTCGGGACCGTCGGGCACGGCCGCGGTCGCCAACTGCACGTAGCGCGGGGCGCGTCCGGCGATGAGGTCGGCCTCGATGGGGGCCATGACGGGTAGGTACTCGCCGGAGCCGACGAGGGCGAGGGGCCCCGGGGATGGTGCGGCGTCGCCGGACCGGGTGGTGGCCACCTCGGTGGGCCCAGTCGCCTCGTCCGTCACGAGTTCAGCGGGGCGCCACAGCCCGTGCAGTAGGCCTGCCCGGGCAGGGGCATCTTGCCGCAGCGCGTGCAGGTGGTGAACGACGTGGTGACCGCGTCATCGAGCGAACCCGAACCGGGGCGGAAGCGGTTGTTGACGAGCTTGCTCGGGTAGAGCAGGAGCACGAGTCCCCAGACCGGGATGATGCTCGTGAGCAGCCACCAGCCCGAGCGCCCGGCGTCGTGGTGGCGCCGCACGCCACACGAGATCGACGGGATGAGCAACCCGAGCGTCCACAGCGCGCCCAGCGGGCTGAGGCGGGCGATGGTGAAGACCATCGAACCGATGACCTGGAAGAGCACGAACCACCAGTACTGGGCGCGCGTGGCGAGTCCCCGGAAGTTCGCGTAGTTGCGTAGCGCGCTCGCCACCGCGCTCGTGAATCCGGTGCTTCCCATAGAGCCGTACCTTACCGGGCGTCGACGACGTCGGGCGGGGTCCACGTGGTGCTCACGCGATTACGGCCCTCGGTCTTGGACTGGTAGAGCGCCTCGTCGGCGTGGGCGATCGAGAGCCCGAGGTCCTGGTGACTCTCGTGGAGCGTGACGCCGACGCTCACGCTCAACGCCATCGCGGCGGCGAACCGACCCGCGGACGGGATCAACTCGACCTGGCGACGGATCCGCTCGGCGACGTCGAGCGCGTGGGTCTCGTCGGCTTCGCGCAACACGACGAGGAACTCGTCGCCCCCGTAGCGGACCCCGAGGTCCGAGCGGCTTCGGATGTTGGCGCGGATGACCGTCGCCACTTGACCCAACGCGTCGTCGCCGACGTCGTGGCCGAACTCGTCGTTGATCGCCTTGAACCGGTCGATGTCGATCATGAGGATCGCACTCGGGTCGTTCGCCAGGTGCTCGTCGTTGAGTGCTCGGCGGTTGGCGAGGCCGGTCAGGGGGTCGGTGAGGCTCTCGGCGATGATCCGGGCCCGCTCCCGGTCGGCGTCGCGATGGGCCAGGTGCTCGACCAGGGCGACCTGGATCGGCTGGCTGAGCTGGACCATGGCGCGCGCGAACTGCCGGGGCAGCGACTCGCCGCCCGCGAGCACGAGGTAGACGCGGATAGCGGGCGTGTCGCCGTCGCCTGCGAGGTCGAGGTAGTTCGTACCCGCGTCGGGGGGGATCGACGCGACGGGCGTGCCCGCGTAGTGCTCGTCGGGGGCGAATCGCAAGAGCCCTTCGGTGTCGCTCCTGACGTAGGCCTCGATGCGCTGGACGTCGAGGTGCTCGCTCAGCAGCGTCGTCGCGCGTTCGGCCAGTTCGGGGAGCGAGGCGGTGGACAGGATCGCTCGGGCCAGATTGCGTTCGAGGGCCGCGGCCGCGAGCAGGGTGGCGAGGTGGATGTCGTCCTCGGCGAGCAGGAAGATCCCGCACTCGAGGTTGGACAGGCGTTCGAAGAGATCGTCAATCAGCGGCGCGGGGATCACGTAGCCGTGCTGGGGGGCGATCACGGTCGCGTCGGGCCAGCGCCGGTGCAGGTTGTCGAGTCCCGCGCGCAAGATGTCGCCGCTCGGCATGTAGTGCTCGTGGAAGCGGCGCATCGATTCAAAGACGGACGAGTCCTTCGCCCACAGTGACGTCGCGTCGGTGAAGCCGCCGAACAGGTCACCGGTGAACAGCACCTTCGCCGACGTCTCATAGGAGCTGAGGGCGCCGGGGAAATGGAGGTAGGGCACGAGGGTGAACGCGAGTCGACGACCCTCGCCCAGGTCGATCGCCCACCCGTGGTCCTCGATGAGGTACGGCGCCATCCTCGAGCCGTAGTGGATCAGGAGGGCCGCGGCCCGCCACTCGGTGACGATGCGCGCGTCGCGGTGCACGAGGTCATCGAGTCTGGCGAGACCGGCGCACACGTCGGGGTCGGCGTGGTGGCAGACGACCCATCGAATGGACGCGGGGTCGATGATCGCGCGGACGTTCTCGATGACCCCGTCGATGGTGATCGCGGACCCGGGGTCGATCAACACCGACTGGTCGCCCGCCTCGATGAGGTAGCTGTGGCACTGGAACTGGTCGTCGGACGCCAGGTTGCCGACCCACCAGACGCGTGGCGCGATCTCGATGGGACCGCGCAGTGGTCCCGCCGGGCCGTCGATCGCCGACGGCCCGTCAATCGAGCGGCTGATTCCGGACACGCACTCACCCTATTGCCTCGTTCGCGGGCGGTTCAGTCGTGACTCGGGTCGATGAGCACGCCGGGGTTGAGCAGTCCCGCCGGGTCGACGACCCCCTTGGCCGCGCGCAGCTGTGCCGCGAAGAGGTCGGGACGCTCACGGTCGTAGCCGGGCCGGTGGTCTCGACCGACGGCGTGGTGATGGGTCACCGTGCCCCCGCCGGCGATGATCGCGTCCACGGCCGCGGCCTTCACGGTGCGCCACTGGTCGAGCCGACGGGGGCCGTCGCCGGGGGCGAGCACCGTGAAGTACGGGGCGGCGCCATCGGGGTAGATGTGGGTGAGTCGACAGGTGACCACGCCGGGCCAGGCACCGACGTCGCGTAGTGCCCCCTCAGTGGCGAGTCGCACCTGCGCGACGAACGGCTCGAATCGGTCCCAGGTGATGGCCGTCTCGAAGGTCTCACTGATGAGCCCGAGGCGCACCAGGCTGTCGCGCACGTAGGGCGCGCGCAAGAAGGCCGAGCGCCAGGTGGCGGACGCGTCACGCGCGAGGTCCTCGCGCGGGGCGACGAACCCGCCGAAGTCCCGGGCGAGCTCGACGGCACGCGCGAGCCAGTCGTCGACGGGGTGGTCCGCTGACTCGAAGCCGAGCAGCAGCAGGTGATGGCTCCCGGCCCCCGTGACCAGCGCCTCGCCGGCGTCGAGCAGTCGGCAGTTCGTCGGCCAGAGGCCCGACTGGCCGATAGCGCGCGCGGCCCGGGCACCGTCCTCGAAGCTCGAGAACTGCGCGACCGCCGAGGCGCGAAACGTCGGGCGATCCTGCAGGCGCATCCACGCCGCGGTGATGACCCCGAGGACCCCCTCGCTGCCGATGAGGAGTCGGTCGGGCGAGGGTCCCGCGCCGGACCCGGGCAGGCGGCGCGTCTCGCTGATTCCGGCCGGGGTCAGCGCGCGCAGTGACTCGACGAACTCGTCGATGTGGGTGTGCAGGGTCGCGTAGTGCCCGCCCGACCGCGTCGCGATCCAGCCGCCGAGTGAGGAGACCTCGAAGCTCTGGGGGAAGTGGCGAAGCGTGAGACCGTGGGGGCGCAGCTGGGCCTCGAGCGCCGGGCCGAAGACGCCGCCCTCGATGAGGGCCGCGCGCGAGGCCACGTCGACCTCGAGGACGCGGTCGAGTCGACGCAGATCCAGGCTGATGACCGGACGGTCGTCGTCGGACGGGGCCTCGACGCCACCGACGACCGAGGACCCACCGCCGTAGGGGATGACGACGGCGCCGACGTGGCTCGCCCAGTCGAGCACGGCGACGACCCCGGCCTCGTCGGGTGGCGACGCGACGACGTCCGGCGGGTGCTCCCAGCGTCGCTCCAGCGCGCGCAGCACGTCGCGAAAGGACTTGCCGTAGGTGTGGCCGGCGCGGGTGAGGTCGTCGGCGGCGCACCACGACGCGATCGCGGCGGGCGCGGCGAGCCGTGGCGGCGCGAGGTGGATCTCGTCGGGTGTCGGCGGCGCCATCGCCGTCTCGGCGACGGGCAGAAACGGGGCGATACGCGCGGCGAGCGCCCGCTCCTCTTCCGCCGTGGGCGCCGCGTCCTCAAAGCCCCACCCCCAGAATCGTCGAGTCCGCTCCACGGAACCGGACGATAGCGGGGCGGCGCCGTCGTCGCTAGTGGCGCACCAGTTCCACGACCGGGATGACCCGGGCCGTCTTGTTCTGGTAGTCGCCGAAGCCCGGGTAGCGTGCGACCTGCTCGGCGTAGATGCGGTCGCGGTCCTCGCCCCCGAGCACGACGGCGGTGGCCGGAACGTGCTCGACACCGATCTCGACGGATACCTCAGGGTTCGCGCGCAGGTTGTGGAACCAGTCGGGGTGCGTGTCCGCACCCGCCTTGGAGGCGAACACGAAGAT
>JAJXXB010000154.1 GCA_021781315.1 Actinomycetes bacterium
CGCCGGCGCCGATCAGGACCGCCCGACGGGTGTTGAGCGCGTGTTGGGTGAACGTGCCGTAGGGACCCTCGGCGAAGACCCGGGTGCCGGGCTTCACGTGGGCGAGCGCCCCGGACTGGTCGCCGAGCGCCTTCACGGTGACGCGCAGGAACGGCGGGCGGGGCATGGCCGAGAGCGAGTACGGGTGGCTGTGCCACCACAGGCCGGGGGCGACGAAGCGCCACTGGAAGAACTGGCCGCCGGCGACCGCGAGGCGGTCGAGGTCGTGGCCCTTGATCGTGAGGCTGTGCACGCCGGGCGCCTCCTCGACGACGGCGGTGACGCGCAGCTGGTGTCGCCAGTTGCGCGCGAAGGGCACGGCGAACCGGTTGACGACGACGACGAGGGCGGTCGCGGCCCAGAGCAGGATCCACGCGTTGCGCGCGGTGGCGTGGGTGAGGAACGGGACCCCGACGCGGATCTGGTGGGCGAAGGCGAGCGCGATCGCGAGGTAGGTGTACAGGTGCACTACCCACCAGGTCTCGTAACGCATCTTTCGCCGCGCGAGGCGGTGCGAAGAGACCGCCGCCATCACGAGCAGGCCAAAGCCGGCGGCCGAGGCGAGCACGTCGGGGTAGTGCAGCACGAAGGCTTTCACCTGGTCGACGAGGGTGTTGTGGCCGAGTTGGGCGTAGCCGACGGTGATCGTCAGCACGTGCAGGGCGATCAGGGAGACGGGCCAGGGTCCGAGGCGACGGTGCCAGCGCACCAGGCGGTCCTGGCCGACGGCGCGCTCGAGGCTCGGGATCCGCGCGATCAGGATCAACATGACGATCAACAGGTAGCTGCCGACGAAGGCGCTCAGACGGCCGATCGCGAGGAACCAGCCGCCGGGCGAGGTGAGCGCGGCGAGGGACTCATTGGCGAGATCGAAGCCGATGACGACGAGGAGCCCGATTGCGGCGAGCGCGGCGAGAACGTTCGCGACGATGGGCTGGGGCTCGGTGCCCGCTGGGTGGCGCGGTGGATGGATAGTTGACCACGAGGGTCGTCGGTGGGGAGTCGCTCGCTCGCTCGTGGTCACGCGGGGAACGGTATCGGGACTACCTAAGAGGACCCGAAGAAACAGGTGAGACTTTGTGACGCCGGTGGCGGCGTGAACTAGCGAGGTCGTTCGCGCGCGAGGTCGGCTATCGCGGCGTCGACGACGGCGTGGTCGGGGCTCGCGTCGAAGTTCTCTCGTAGGGCCAGACGACTTTCGCCCCGGTCGGGGCGAACCATCAAGACCTGGTGCACTTCGAGGTGGTGGCGCTCGAAGGCGACCGCCGAGGCCGCCATGTAGAGCCGCCAGACCCGGGCCCTCGCCTCGCCGACCTCGGCGACGGCGTCGCCCCAGTGCCGCTCGAGGTTCGCGACCCAGTGGCGCAGGGTGATCGCGTAGTGTTCACGCAAGCTCTCGAGGTGACGGACTTCGAGTCCGTGACTCTGGAACCGGCCGACGAGGTCGCCGACCTGGTGCAGTTCGCCGTCGGGGAAGACGTAGCGATCGATGAAGGCGCTGCCGGTCTTCGCGCCGCGCCGTGAGCCGATCGCGAGGCCGAGGTGGTGTCGGAGGTCGTCCAGGCGCGTCGGACGCGGGTCGTCGTCGTGAGTCGCCGGGCGGCCGATGGCGTGGTTGAGAAACCGGCCGCCGGGCACGAGCAGGTGGGTCAGGGTGTCGCTGTAGGCGGGCAGTCCTCGGCGCCCGACGTGTTCAACCATGCCGATCGAGCTGATGGCGTCGAAGGGGCCGTCGACGACGTCGCGGTAGTCCTGGACGCGGAACTCGACGAGGTCGTCGAGGCCGAGCGCCCGCGCGCGTTCGCCCGCGTAGTGCGCCTGGGGTTTGGAGAGCGTGACGCCGACCACGCGCGCGCCGTAGGCGCGCGCCGCGTGGATCGCCATCGTGCCCCACCCGCAGCCGACGTCGAGGAGCCGGTCACCCGGCTTTAGGCCCAGCTTGCGCGCGACGAGATCGACTTTATGGATCTGGGCGCTCTCGAGGGAGTCCTCAGATGTCTCAAAGACCGCGCACGAGTACGTCATCGACGGGCCGAGCACGTATTCGTAGAAGCGGTTTGAGACGTCGTAGTGGTGAGTGACCGATTGCGCATCGCGGCGCCGGGAGTGCAGCACACCGTGACTGCGCGCTTCGATCGAAGGCGGGGCGACAGGGGTGAAGATCGAGGCGCCGAAGGTGCGCGCGAGCTCAGCCAGCGCCCCCGCGTGGGCCCGTAGATCAAAGGACGGCATCTCGAGTGAGACCAGCGCATCGAGGTTCCCTTCAACGTCGAGATCACCGGCGACGTAGGCGCGCGCGAGGCCCAATTCGCCGGGGTGGGTGAGCACGCGGCGCAGGGCGTCGCGGTTGCGCACGACAATCGTGACGGGGGCGTCTATCTCGCCGCCCCGGCTGCCGTCGAAGGCTTCGATGCGAACGGGCAGGTTCCCGTCGAAGATGGTGGTGACGAAGGTCGCGACGTCCAAGAGAGCTCCTGATCTCGTGTATTGGCACCGTAGCGGCCGCGCGACGATACTGCAACCATGACCTACGACGAGGCGCGCGTCCAACTCATCGCGTGGCGCGATGACTACCCCGACAATGCTTTTGAGTCCGATCGGCTGCTGCGCAAACTGCTCGCGCGCTACCTCGACGGTGTTCGACTGGGCGACCTCGAGCGACGAGCGTCGTCCTTCGCCACGGCGATGACGAGCGTGGTGGGCCCGGCGGCGACACGCTACGAGCAGCGCGAGCACCTGGCGGAGTTCACGCCCTACGACGGCATCGGACGGCGCATCGATCGCGTCGACTTCGACCCGTCCTATCACGTTGCCGGCGAGGCGGTGTGGGCGAGCGGCGTCGTCGCGCTCTCGGGCGAGCCGGGCCGCGCCTTCGAACAGGCGACCCTGCTCTATCTGCTCTCGTTGGAGGGCGAGGCCGGCCACGCCTGTCCGGCGACCTGCACGATCGGCCTCGCGCGGGCTCTTCGCCGGCGCGCGCGGGCCGAGGTCGCCGATCGGTTCCTACCGGCGCTGCTCGAGGCGGACTACGCGCTCGCTGATCGCGGCGCCCAGTTCCTCACCGAGGTTCAGGGTGGCAGCGACGTGGGGGCGAACGCCTGCGTGGCCGAGCCGAGCGACGATGGCGTGACCTATTTGATTACCGGCGAGAAATGGTTCTGTTCAGTCGCCGACGCGAATCAGTTCTTCGTCACGGCTCGGGTCCCCGGTGCGGTGACGGGCACCGCGGGACTCGGCAGTTTCGTCGTGCCGCGCGAGCTCGACGGCCACCCCAACGGTTTTGCGCTGCGGCGACTGAAGGACAAGCTCGGTACGCGGGGCCTCGCTTCGGGCGAGATCGACTTCGTCGGTGCGCGCGCCTGGCCGATTGGACCGCTCGAAGAGGGCTTTCGCACCGCGGTCTCGGTCGTGTTGAACACGAGCCGGTGGATGACCTCGGTCGGCGCGGCGGGGATCATGCGTCGCGCGGTGATCGAGGCGCGCAACTTCGCCCGCCACCGCGAGGCCTTCGGCCAGCCGATCGAGCGCTTCGCGGCGGTGCAACTCACGCTCGCCGACATGTCGGTCGCGGCCGACGGGGCGCTCGCGCTCGTGATGGCGCTCACCGACGTTGAGGACCGGATCGACGCGCAGCGTGCCACCGAGGACGACGTCCACTGGCACCGCCTGCTCGTCAACCTGGTCAAGTACCTCACCTCGCGCCAGGCGACGAACGTCGCGCGCGACGGCATCGAGGTCCTCGGGGGCAACGGCACGATCGAGGAGTTCAGCGTCTTGCCGCGACTCTATCGCGACGCGATCGTCTACGAGTCCTGGGAGGGAACGCACAACGTCTTGGCGGCTCAGGTGCTCAACGACCTGCGACGCCTGCCGCTGCTCGAGGTGGCCTCGGCTCGGCTGCGCGCCCTTGTGCGCGGTGACGTCGCTGGTCTCAACGACGGACTCACCATCGCCCTTGAGGGGCTGGCGCGCTGTCGCGACGACGACGAGTTCGCGACCTGGCACCTGCGCGAGGCGCTCGATCGACTGGGCTACGTCGGCGAGGCGATCTACCTGGCCGACGCCGGGTCACCGGTCGCCGCGTACCACCTGCTCGTGCGCACCGCGCCGGGCTATGACGGCACGACCGACGTCGGCCTCGCCGAACGGGTTGAGAAGCTGCTCGCGACCTGATCAGGTCGCGTCACTCAGCGTGGTAAGTCCGGCGAGGTGCGCGCCGGTGTTGATCGCGTTCACGAGTTCATCGAGGTGGCTCGCGATCGTCGGGGCTACCCCGTTACCGTCGAGGTGACGCTTGGCGTCGCGGTACCGGCTACGCAGGTCGCCAGGCGGTTCGGGCGTCTGGTTGTCAAGTTGCGCCTCGAGGCGAGCGAGCGCGGCGTGGTACTCGCGCGCGAGTACGAGCATCGTCTCGTCGGGTCCGACGCGCGCGCCTCGTTCGGCCTCGATGCGCAGCGCGTGGGTCGCGCGAAGGATCCGCAGCGCGACCGCGAGCAGCCCGCGGCCCTGGGTCGGGTCGATGCGTGTGGCCGACGGCTCCTCGATCGAGCGGCCGACGGCGGCCTCGGCGCGGGCCCAGGCGACGCGGGCGCGGCGTGACGATTCCATTAACGCCGCCGGGTCGACGGGTCGAGACGAGACAACCGACATCGTGAGTTCGAGGTAGTCGCCGAGGGCGACGAAGAGGCCGCGCTGCGCCTCGGCGACGCCCGCGCGCGAGGGGGTTGGCCAGGCGAGGTACGAGACGACCGCGATCAGCCCGCCGAGGGTGAAGTCGAGGAGGCGGTCGAGTGCGGTGCTGACCGGATCGTGCAGCGAGGTCGAGAGCAGGGTGAGCACGAGCGCGGTGATGAACCCGATCGAGACCGAGAAGTTGGCCGACCACGTCGAGTAGGCCGTCCACGCGAAGACCGCGACGATCACCGCGGTCGCGGCGAGGTCGGGGTGCGTGACGCTCACGACGAGCGTGGCGACCGTCGCGCCGATCGCGGTGCCGACGAGGCGCCCCACGCCGCGGCGCAGCAGCGTGCTGTAGTCGGGCTTCAAGATCACCGCGACCGAGAAGGCGAGCCAGTAGCCCCGCGGCAGGGAGAGCCACGAGGCGACGAGCACGCTCGCCGGCACCGCGATGGCGAGGCGAACGGCGTGGCGAAGCGTCGAGGAGCTCGGACGCATCGCGTCGCGAAGCAGCGAGAGTCCCCCTCGCCAGTCCACGGCCTCGGCGCGCTGCCAGCTCGGGGCGACGACCCGGCGCGCGCGCGGTGACTCGTCGGTGATGAGGTCGTTCACGAGTAGGCGCATTGAACGTAGCTGGCCACCGACCGCCGCGAGGTGCGCGACGTACTGACCGACGATGACGTCGCGACGCGGTTCGTCGTGCACGTCGAGACGGCGCAGCGTGTCCTCAAGCGTGGCCGTCGCGGCCGACCACGTCGGGCTGTGCTGGGTGCGAAGCGCCACGGCGATCTCTTCGAGCACGTCGGCGATCGCCTGACGCGCGCCGCGCAGCTCGTCGACGCTCTCGGGCAGCCGCTCGAGGAGCCGCACCCGCAATCCGGCGATGGTCGTGAGTTCGAGGCGCACGCGGCGGACCTGGTCGAGCACGGCGCGCAGATCGCGCACGTCGGTGCGTCCAAAGAGCGACGACGCAGCGAGGGTCCGCTCGGCGTCGTCGACCACCGCGAGGGCGGCGATCGCCGAGTCGGTCGCCGCGCCGCGAGCCAGTTCGGCCACGGCGTCACAGGCGGCCGCCAGCTTGGTGCGCTGCACCCGCAACGACGGTGGGAGGCGCAGGACGAGCAGGGCGGTGATCTCGACGATCGAGCCGACGACGACGAAGCCCGCGAGGTGCAGGGCGATCGGGATCGATCCGGCGAATCGCCCAAAGACCACGTAGGCGATGATCGACTGGTTACCGATCGCGGCGGGTACCTGGCCGAACACCGAGACGAGGCCCGCCCCGAAGCACCAGAAGACGAGCAACCCGACGTGCAGCCAGGGCACCGACACGCTCGACATGCCGAGCAGCACCGCGGCGCCCATCGCGCCCGCGTCGATGAGCGCAAGGGGGATCGAGAGACGGGGCGCCGCGATCAGGGAAACGATGGCGATCAGTTGGGCGCCGACCGCCATGGCGATGGCGCCGGTGACGTTCGCGAAGGCCAGTCCCACGGCGAAGACCGTGATCACGGGTACCGCCGTGATGGCGCCGACGACCGGGGCCACGAGCCCCCGGTCGACGCGAAGGGTGTCGGCGAGGACCGCGAGCGCGCTCGCGAGACGCCGGCGTGTCGGTGCGACCCTCGGCTCGAGGCTCGTAGCGGTGCGCTCCATAGGTGAGACCCTATCGACCGGGTCTTAAACTACGGGTACCGCGCACGTGTGGCGAGCCGAACCACCGAAAGCCCGTCCCGGGACGGTCGGCGAAAGGTTCGGTCGTACTAGTTGCGCACCGGGTCGCGACGGATCA
>JAJXXB010000067.1 GCA_021781315.1 Actinomycetes bacterium
AGGCTTGGCGCCGATCGCGACCGGCTCCTGGCTGACGAGTCGCACCAGGCGGTGCATCGAACGATTGACCACTTCGGCGAGATCGGGCCGCGGCACGCGAAGCGCGGCCCACGTGCCCGCGACGAACGTGCAGGCTTCGTCGCCCTGACCCGCTCGCGCCAGCGCCGTCGCCGCCTTGAGCAACTGGGTCACCACGACCGCCTCATGGTCCGCGCGCGGGGCCGTAGCGTCAACCGCCGCCTCGGGGCTCGGCTGGGTCAGGCGCTGCATCTGGCCGAGCAGTCCCGCCACCACCACCGACACGTCGGCCACCAGCGGCGGCAGGAGCACCTCGTTCTCGGTCGTGACGTGCGACGCGAAGAGCGTGGCGAGCAGCCGCGACGCCGCAACGGCGTCCTCGCCGGTCGGCGCGCCGGCGATCGCCTCGACGAGGCTGGCGAGCTCGCGGTGCTCGGCCACCATCGCGACCACCGTCGTGGTCAGCTCGGCGCGCTTGGCGGCCTCCGGGTAGATCGTCAGCTCTTCGGCCGCGGCGTGGGGTAGGACCTCGTCGACGAGGAAGGTCACGAGCTCGGCTCGCGCGAGTTCGTAGCCGCGGCCGCCGGCGAAGCCGTCGGTCAACGCGGCGACTCGTTGTGCGACGGCGTCGCCCAACTGGCGGTGGTGCGCCTTGATCGCCTCGAACGCTTCGTGGTCGGACATCGTCATGGTGCTCCCTCTCCAAGGCGCACGACCGGCGCCCTGTAGTTCTAGTGAATTCTAGAATAACACCGACGCGGGCCTACGTCGACGGTCTCGTCTTTTTCGTCGCTCGCGCGGTGAGCTCGACGCGCAACAGCTCGGCGCTCGAGTGCTCGACGTCCTTGCTCGCCGTGAGGAGCACGAGCGGCCGCTCGAGACTGAGGGCGGCGAGGCGTTGCACGATGCCGGCCTGGGGGTCGCCGGCGAGCTCGTCGCGATACCGCTCGGCGAACTCGTCGAACCGGGCGACGTCGTGGGCATACCACTGGCGCAGCGCGGGCGACGGTGTGACGTCCTTCACCCACTCGTCGGCGTCGATGGCGGCCTTGGTCTTGCCCCTCGGCCACAGCCGGTCCACGAGCACCCGGTACTCGTCGCCGAGCCGTCCCTGGTCGCCGTAGACCCGAACGATCGACACTCGCTGGCTCGTGGTCATCGCCCCTCCTCGTCGCGCGACGAAGCGTACCGCCGGGCTAGCCGTCGCGTCGGACGTGAAAGCCCAGCGCGGCGGCGACCTCGTCGTCCATCATCGACGGATTCCACGGCGGGTCCCACACGAGTCGCACGTCCACGTCGCCACCGTCGCGCGGGTCGACGGCGAGAACGGCCTCGCGGGCCATGAAGGAGATGCTCTCGGACGCGGGACAGCCGGGAGTCGTCAGGGTCATCGTCACGACCACGAGGTCGCCCTCGAGCGCCACGTCGTAGACGAGGCCGAGGGACACCACGTCGAGTCCGAGCTCGGGGTCGTACACGTCGCCCAGCGCCGTCCAGACCCAGTCGAACTCGTCGAGCACCGCGCCGTCGCCGACGTCGACTCGGCCGCCGGTGCTCACGCGTTCCTCGAGAAGGTGACCTGCCAGTCCCCCGCCCCGATCTCCACGGCGTCGAAGGCGAAGCCCTGGGACCCGAGGACGCCCTCCAGCGGCACCGGCTCGAAGGGGGCGATGATGACCAGCTCCTCGTCGAGACCGAGGTGGCCCACGGTCGACATGATCAGCTGGAATGGCTCATCGCCCGCAGCGATGATTGGACGAACGTCGAGAGTTGCCACGACTCACCTCCTGGGCTCCGCGGAGCCACTATTTGTTCTATGCTTGACTAGAACAATAGCAGCATCGTCGGCCAGCAACTGATCCGGAGGAGACCGTGAGCACGCCAGAGACGCCAGCGGGGGTCAAGGGAGGCTGGTCCGGCCGGCCGGCGGGCATACCGGCCGGGGTGCCGCCGCCGTCGGTGCCCTTGAGCTTCCTCGGCGCCGCGGCCGTCGGACTCGTGGCCTGTGGCGTCGCGCTCGTGCTCGCCCGAAGCGTCGCGACGATCGATCCCACCGACGACCGCGTCGTGGGTGCCGCCCACTTCGCCATGCTCGCCACCCTCTCGATGGGCGTGCTCGGCGCCATCCACCAGTTCACCCCCGTCATCACCCAGCAGCCCCTGCGCTCGGTGACGCTCTCGCGCGCCACGTTCCTCAGCTGGCTCGCGGGCTCGTGGCTGCTGCCACTGGGCTTCATGACCCGCCACGAAGTCATCGTCGAGTCGGGCGGCGCCTTCGCCGCGATCGCGGTGACCCTGCTCGCGGTCAACGTCGCCGCCCCGCTGCGCGCCCGGGGCAAGGGCGCCTCCACCGTCGGGCTGCGCCTGGCCGTCATCGGCTTCGTGGTGACCGCCTGTTACGGCGTCGTCTACGTGATCGACCGGCGGGGCCAGTGGTTCGAACTCAACGGCCACGTCGTGCTCGCCCACGCGAGCGTCGGGCTCCTCGCCTGGCTCGGCCTCACCTACCTCAGCGTCTCCGAGAAGCTCTGGCCGATGTTCATGCTGTCGCACGTGCCGGGCCGGCACCGCAGCGGGTGGGTCGCGATCTGGGCCGTTTTTGCCGGGGTGGTACTCCTCTCACCCGGCCTCCTGCTCGCGTTCCCCGTGCTCGCCATCGCCGGTGCCGCGGTCGTCGCCGTCGGGCTGGGCGCGCACCTGTGGTCCCTCGCGACCTACATCCACCACCGGCGCCGTCCCGTCGACCTGCACGTCGTCTTCGTCGTGAGCGCCGCCGTGTGGCTGATCGTCGCCGTGGCGCTCGGCGTGACGAGCGCCATCCTCGCGCACCTCGGGAACCATCGCGGCGTCGCTCTCACCGCGGCCACGGTCGTCGCCCTCGGGGGCTGGCTGCTCGTCGCGCTCGTCGGCCACGCCCACAAGATCGTGCCGTTCATCGCGTGGTCGGCGCTGCGCGGGCGCGGCGTCGCCAAGAAAGCTGACGGATCGCAGCTCATGTTCGCCGATCTCTACAACCACCGGTGGGCGGCCGTCGACTACGCGCTCGTGAACGCCGGCGTCGCGGCACTCGTGCTCGGCTTTGTCATCGGCAACCAACTCGCGCTCGCGCTCGGCGGTGTCCTGCTCGTCGCCACCGGGCTGACGACGGCGGCCAACCTCACGTGGCGGCCGACCCGGCTCCTGCGCACCCGAACCGGTCAGCCTGACCAGCCCGCAACGCCCCTCACCGTGCCCGCGACGCTGCGCGCGCGTGCGGGCCGCCCGGGCTGAGCGCCAGCGACTAATCCGCCCGGTGTGAGACGATGAGCCGGCAGCCGGCGCGGTGCGGGTTCTTCTTCACCAGGCGGTCGACTGACAGCTCGCCGAAGGTGTCGGCGAGCCCCTCGGCGAGCCCGAGGTGCAGCTGGCAGATCTCGGTGGGGTTGGCCGCGGCGACGTCGGCGAAGGGGCAGCGCTGCAGGACGAACTCGGTCGTCGCGTCGGCGTCGCGTCGAACCGGTCGAAAGCCGCTGCGCAGCAGTTCGCGCTCCATGGCGGCGTCGGCGTCCAGGCCGTCGGTGACCCGGGCGCGTCGCTGGCCCTCGCGGTACCCGACGTCGTGCACGCTCAGTCCGTCCTTCATCGCCTCGGCCAGCAGGCCGGCGAGCCAGGCGTAGGGGCCGGTGGTCTCCCACTTGCCGGCCGCCTCGGGGTGCAACTCGTAGAGCAGGGCTGGGCGCCCCGGACGCGACCGGGTCTCGACCTGCTCGACGACGAGCGAAGCCTCCTTCAAGATGGCCAGGTGCTGGCGCACCGCGTTGTGATTGAGGCCGATGAAGTCGGTGAGCTCAGCGACGCCCACGGGCCGCTTCGCCTCGACGACGTAGCGGAACAGGCGATAGCGCGTCGGGTCGCCGAGGGCTCGCGCCTCACGCTGAATGTCAGGTGTGTCCATGGATCTCGCAGCCTCTCGCGCACATGCTACCGTGATTCTCTAGTTTCTAGCAGAACAACTCAGCGGCGATCGTGCACGGGACTCGACGTCGCCCAGCGACACACCAACGGCCTTGCGACGCCGGCTACCGCCTCAGGAGGCACAGCACGAGAGCGCCGAGACGTCCCGGGTGAAGGACTGGGCGGTGAGCTTCAGCGCCTCGGCCATCGTCAGGTACGGCGTCCACGCCTCGGCGAGCTGGGTCACCGTGCGACCCGCGTCCATCGCGTGCACCGCCCCGGCGATGACCTCGCCCGCCTGGTCGGCCAGGACGTGGACCCCGAGCACGCGCCCCGTCTCGCGCTCGGCCACGATCTTCACGACGCCGCGCACGTCGCGGTTGACGATCGCGCGCGGGACCGAGGCGAGCGACAGCGTGCGGGCCTCGACCTCGAGGCCCCGTTTGCGCGCCGTCGCTTCGCCGAGCCCGACCGAGGCGATGGCCGGTGCGGTGAAGGTGACCGTCGGCAGGGTCGCGTAGTCCACCGTGTTGTGCTCGCCCGCGACCGCGTTGCCGGCGACGACGGCACCGTGCCTGGCGGCCACGTAGACGAACTGCGGCCCGCCGGTGACGTCGCCGGCGGCGAAGATCCGCGGGTTGGTCGTGCGCAGCTCGCCGTCCACGATCACCTCGCCGCGGTCGCCGACCTCGACGCCGACCGTCTCGAGTCCCAGTGCCCCGGTCGCCGGGCGTCGTCCCGCGGCGACCAGCAGCGCGGCCGCCTCGACGTGCTCGGTACACGAGGGTGTCAGCATCGTCGCCGCGACGCCGAGAACGCTGCGCGACACGCGCTGCACGATGGCAGGCGTGCGAACGGTGATGCCCTCGTCGGCGAGGACCCGCGCGAACGCCTCGGCAACCTCGGGCTCGTCGAAGGGGGCGATGCGCTCGCGCGACTCGACGATGTGCACGCGCGCGCCGAGGCGCGCGAGCAGCTGGCCCATCTCGAGCCCGACGGCGTTGGCGCCGATGACGAGCACCGACTCGGGCACGTGCGCCAGGGTCAGCACCTCGGTCGAGGTGAGGTAGGTAACGTCGCCGAGTCCCTCGATCGGCGGGATCCACGCCACGGCGCCGGTCGCGATCACGAAGTGCGTCGCGTCGATGGGCTCGCCGTCGACCTCGAGACGCGGACCCTCGACGAATCGGGCGTGGCCCGAGCGGATCGTGAACCCGTAGAGGTCAGCGAGCACGGCGTACTTCTCGCGTCGCAGGGACCCCACGAGCTCGTCCTTGCCCTCGACGAGGGCCGCCATGTCGACCGGTTCGGCCGCGGTCGCGACGCCCGGGAACGGCTGGTCGATCGACTGGTGGCGCGCCTGCGCCGCGGCGAGGAGCGCCTTGGAGGGCACACAGCCCGTGTTCACGCACGTACCGCCGACGACCCCCTGTTCGATCATGACGACCGACGCGCCTCGGCGCCGGGCCTCGATCGCCGCGGCGAAGGCGGCGGCGCCCGAACCGACGATCGCGAGGTCGTAGCTTGACGAGCCGGCGACGGCCGGCGCGTTGCGCTGGGGTATGGGGCTCAGATGGTGTGGCATCGTCCGCTCCTCGATCCGTCTACCGTGGACGCTAGACCCTCCAGTCAAGGGGAGAGTCAAGGAGACTGTCAACCGCCATGCAAATCGGGGTGCTCGCCGCGCAGACCGGGCTCACGGTCAAGACCATCCGCTACTACGAGGCGATCGGCCTGCTCGACGCGCCACGCCGAGCACCGTCGGGCTACCGGGACTACGACCCCGACGCCGCCGAGCGCCTGCGCTTCATTCGCGCGAGCCAGTCGTCCGGGCTCAGCCTCGGCGAAATCCGCGGAATCGTCGCGTTCCGCGACCGCGGCGAGTCGCCGTGCGCGCACGTGCTCGACGTGCTGCGCCGACGCGGCGACGAGATCGACCGGCAGATCGACGAACTGCGCCGGGCGCGCGGGGTCATCGAGGCGTTGGTGGAGCGAGCACGAGTACTCGACCCGGCCGACTGTCCGCCGTCGGGAGTCTGTCACGTCATCGCCCCGCCCGACGCGCGGCCGGCTTGACCCGGGCGATGTGGTTGGTCGCACGCCCATCGGGTGACGGCGTCCCGATCGGCCACGCGCCATGAGGCGGTACATTCGAATCGTCGACGCCGCGCTCGACGACGGGCGCGGCTCGTCGGCTAACTCTCGAGGTCCCATGCGAACACAGCGACACACGAACCGATCGCGGCCCACACCAACAGTCGACGCGACCGGTTGTGCGCCCGACGCCGGCGTGACGCCGGAGGTCCCGGGCTGTGACACCGGGCCGGCGGGCCGCCTGGCGTGGACCGTGCGCGAGATCATGGACCTCCTGCGCCGTCGCGGCTAAGGAGGAGTGCGCGACGTCCCGGCCGTCCACTCGGCGTTCGAGGGCCGAGTCGAGCGCTCGATAGGAAGCGTGCGCACCGGCCCCTAGCGCGGCGGCGCGACGAAGGCCCGGCTACCCTCGGGGCATGACCGGCTCGCACGCA
>JAJXXB010000228.1 GCA_021781315.1 Actinomycetes bacterium
TCGGCGGCGGCGCTCGAGCGGCTCATCGCGAGCCAGACCCACGGGCCACAATTCGGCTTCCTCGGGGCGAGCTTCGTCAACGTCCTTGCTCTCAACGAGGCGCTGGCGGCCGCCGAGGGACGATGAGCGAGGAGTTGGCGCGCTCGCGCCGACCCAACGTGAGTTCGTCGAGATTCGAGCACTACCGGTCGCGCGCGACCGCGATCGTTGCGCTCTTCGGACCCTTCGTCGTGGCTGCGGTGCTGGGAATCTGGCGCGGATCCATCGCCAGCGTCGCGGCGGCGTTGACCTTGATCATGGTGGTCGCGGCCGTCGCCACGACTGGTTCGCGCGCGGCCGGCGCCGTCGCGAGTTTCGGCGCCGCGATCTGGTTCGACTTCTTCCTCACGGCTCCCTATCTACGTCTGACCATTAGCCATCGAGCCGACCTCGAGACCACGTTCGGCATCGTGGTCGTCGGCCTCGTGATCACCGAGCTCGCGGTGCGCAACCGCGCCCATCGCAGCGAAGTGGATGAGTCCTCCGCGTACGTCGTCGAGATGCACCGCGTGATGGCACTGTGCGCGGGGTCTGCTTCGCTCGACGTCGTCCTCGACGAGGCGTCGGCGACTCTCACCTCACTGTTGTTCTTGCGGGCGTGCCGGTTCGAGCACGCCCTCGCCGTGCCGCCGCTCGCGCGCATCGCACACGACGGAGAGGTCGCGCACGTCGGGATGCGCTGGGACGCCGAAACGATCGGTATCCCCGGTCCCGAGTCGGAAATCGTTGCTGAATGGCGTGGTGATCTGGTGGGTCGCTTCGTCATCACGCCGACCCGAGGTCAACCCGTGTCTCGTGTACGGCGCGTCGCGGCGGTCACCGTGGTCGACGCGGTGGCCGGCCGCGTCGCAGCGTGGCGCGCGGGCGACGGTGCCGTCGATGACGCGAGGGGTGAGACGTGACTCGAGGTCGACTCCGTGTCTACCTCGGCGCGGCGCCGGGCGTCGGCAAGACCTATCGGATGCTCGACGAGGGGTGGCGACGTCGCCAGCGCGGCACCGACGTGGTGGTCGCCTTCGTGGAGACCCACGGGCGTCCGTTGACGAGCGCGCAACTGCGCGACCTTGAAGTCATACCACGTGTCACGAGGGAGTATCGGGGAACCCGGTTCACGGAGATGGACCTCGAGGCCGTGCTTGCTCGCCATCCCGCGGTCGCACTCGTCGACGAGCTGGCCCACACGAACGTGCCGGGCGGCGCCCACGAGAAGCGGTGGCAAGACGTCGAAGAGTTGCTCGAGGCCGGCATCGACGTCATCTCCACGGTGAACATCCAGCACCTCGAGTCGGTGAACGACGTCGTGGCCAAGATCACCGGCATCACCCAGCACGAGACGATTCCCGACGCGGTGGTGCGACGCGCCGAGCAGATCGAACTCGTCGACGTGACACCCGAAGCCCTGCGCCGGCGAATGGCCCACGGCAACATCTACGCGGCGGACAAGATCGATGCGTCCTTGGCGAACTACTTCCGCGTCGGCAATCTCAGTGCCCTGCGCGAACTGGCTCTGCTGTGGCTGGCCGATCGGGTCGAGGACTCACTACGTCGCTACCTCGTAGAGCACGATATCGAGGAGACCTGGGAGACGCGAGAGCGGCTGATCGTGGGCATCACGGGCACGAGCGGCGATGAGGCGCTGTTGCGGCGGGCAGCGCGAATGGCCTCGCGCACGGGCTTCGAGATCCTCGCCGTCCACGTCATCTCCTCCGACGACGCGAGTGCGCCCGCTGACACGAGCGTCGCGCGCGCGCTCGTCGAGGAGTTCGAAGGTCAGTTCCAGGAGGTCGTCGACGACGACGTCGCGACCGCACTCGTCGCGATTGCGCGCGCCGAGCGCGGAACCCAGATCGTCCTGGGTGCGAGTCGGCCCCACGCGCGGTGGCGGCCGGCGAGCGGGGTGGTCGAGGGCGTCCTTCGCCAGGCTCGCGACCTCGACGTGCACATCATCGCCGTGGAGGGGGAGGCGCCGAGCCGTCGAACCCACCGACGCCAGCGACGACAGGTCCCGTGGCAGCGCCTCGTGCTCGCGAGCGCGCTCGCCGTACTCGCCCTGACCGTGGCGACGGCCTCGATGGCACCGGCGAGAGCGAGCCTCTCCACGTCGACCATCTTCCTCGTCTACCTCGTCATCGTGCTCGGCCTCTCCACCTGGGCGGGCGCGCTGGTTGGTGCGGGGACGGCTCTCGTCGCCTTCGGACTCGAGAACTACTACTTTGTGCGTCCCTATCACACGTTGTCGGTCGACCGTCCCGATGACGTCGTGGCGCTCTTTGCGTTCCTCGTCTTTGCGCTGGGCGCGAGTGTGATGATGAGCCGTTTCTCGCTCCGCTCCGCGCAGGCCAATCGGGCGCGAGCCGAAGCGCAGATCCTCGTCACCGCGGCCGCGGGTGTCGCCATGTCGGATGCGGCCACCGTGACACTGCTCGAGTCGCTGCGCATCCTCTTTGACGCCTCGCGAGTGGAGATCCTGAATCGGCGCGAGTCTGACTGGTATGTCGAGCTCTCCAGCGGCGACGAGATCGAACACGGGGGTCGCGAGGTTCGCTTTGGAATCGACGACGACCATGCCCTGGTGGTGCGGGGCGCGACGCTGGACTCCCAGGATGAGCGCCTGGTGACGGCCCTCACCAGCCGCATCGCGGTGGCTCTGCGCTCTCAGGCGATGGAGGCCGACGCGATGGAGCTCCGCGAGATCGCCGAGTCCGAGTCGTTGCGCCTCGCCCTGTTTCGTACGGTGGCGAACGAATTCCGTCCGCCGCTGGACGACGTGGCCGAGCAGGTCTCGCGAGTCATCGACGCGGCTGATCCGAGTCTGCGCCCCACGCTGCGTGCGACCGCGACTCAGGTTCACCATCTGCGACGACTCGTCACCAACATGCTCGACGCCGGACGGCTCGAGGCGGGCGATGTGGACATTCACCTCGAGAGTGTTGACGTGAGTGAGCTCGTTGGACGCGCTCTCAACGGCGTCGACACACGGGGACGCGCGGTACGAGTCGAGATTCCCCCCGAGGCCGCACCGATCCTCACGGATGCTCATTGCGCCCAGCGGATCATCGAGAACGTGTTGAGCAACGCGTGCCGGTTCAGTCCTCTCGATCAGCCCGTACACGTCAAGGGTGGGGCTGTGGGCGAACTCTACGAACTGATGGTGGTCGACCGGGGACCAGGTATCTCACCCACCCAGCGTGACGTCATTCTCGCTCCCTTTCGGCGACTAAGTGGTGAACAGCTCACCGCGGGTCTCAATCTCACGGTGGCGGCAGGGCTGAGCGAGCTTCTCGGCGCGACGTTGCTGCTTGACGATACGCCCGGCGGGGGACTGACCGTGACCATCGACTTTCCCATCGGTGCGACGTCGTCGTGACGGATCATCGCACCGGCACTACGGTGCACGATGTGAAACCAAGTCCCCCGGTGACGACGGCGAGCGAGTGGCGGCGCTTCATCGCGGTGGTCCTCGCGGTGGGCGCCGCGGTCGCCCTCAGCATCGTCGCGCACTCCTCGAGCGGGCCGACTCCGGGCGTCGAGGGGCGGGTGACGGCGACGTACGGCTACTCGTGCTGCAGCGCCGCGCTCGTTGACACCGTGTATCACCCGGGCGAGGTGATGGCGATCCATTGGACCCGAGTCGTCCTGCCACCAGCCATGTACGGGCACGGCGTCCTTCTCCTCTCGGCGCGGCTCGTCGGCCCGTTCGCGAGCGTTGAAGAGCTGAAGGCAACGATCACCTCGTCGCCCTCGTCACGCCAGGCCGTCAACGTCGCCTCGTCGGTGACGCGGGTCCGAAACACCGTTGCCGCGAGCCCCGTCACGCGAGTGGCGATACCCTCGACGGCGGCCGCGGGCTACTACAACCTGACCGTCACGATGGGCTCGAGTCCGAGGAACATCGTGACGGATGCCGGCACGATCGTGCGAGTCGCCCGATAGCGGAACACGAGCGCGGCGACGAGTCGCCGCGGCTCGTCACGCGTTCGGTCCGGCCTCGTAGCGCGATCGCCACGCATCGCGGACCGTGTCATCGAGGGGCTCGTGCGCGGACGACGGGGCCTCCAGGTTCTTCGTCGCGACGGGTGCGGGAACGAGACGGTTCACGGTGTCGGTGCGTCGCGCCTCGTACAAGGGCGGGGGCAGTTGAAGGTCGGCGAGCGATCGAGCGTGATAGTGATCCGAGGGCGCGCTCGGTATGAGAACGTCGCGCACCCAGTTCCACTGGGCGGCCTCGTGCACCGGGAGAATCTGGCCCTTGTCGATGGGACTCAGGTCGTCGCGCAGCAGCGCGTCTTCCCACGCGACGATGTCCGCGGGGAAGAAGTCGGGTTCCTCGCGCACCTCCCAGGCGTCGCCGGTGGACAGACGCTGGACCTGAAAGCCCACACCGAGCGAGTTGTCGAGACGGTGGGTGCCAAAGCGGGCGCGCCCGCCCGTCAGGTACGCGGCGACGTCGCCCAGGCACGGGGAGTTCTTCGACACCACCAGCAGATCACTGCGGTCGATGGGCTCGTCCCCGAAGGCGACGTCGAAGAGCGAGCGCAGGGCCCACACCCCGCGCAGGAGCCCGTCGCACGCGTGTCCGTGAGCGAGGACGAGGTCCGCGACGGTGACCGTCTTCACCCGCTCGTCGAGTCGGCCCTGGGCCGAGCGGGTGTCGCGGACGACGAACGTGGGTAGTGGCGCGTCGTCGAGCCAGTCGGAGATCTCCCACGTCACGTTCGCCGGCGGGTTGGTGCTTGGCGCGGCGTTCGTCATCAGAACGTGATGACGGTCGCGCCCTCGAGCGCGTACCGCGCGAACGCGTCGCGAGCGAAGGAGAGGTCGATTCCCCGGGCCGCGAGGGCTTCCTCGTGGCCGTTGGCCCGCGCGGCGTTCACGCAGGCTCCCACCGTGACGCCCGCGGCGACGAGAGCGTCGATCTGCTCGTTGTACTCACGGTGAACCGGTGAGTCGATGGTCGAGGTCAACGCCGACTGCGCGGGACCGAAGCAGAAGACTTCGACCGTGAGGTCGTTCTCGGCGGCGACTTGTCGAATGCGCTCGGCGACGTGCGAGCCCGCGGACAACGAATCGTCGTCGCCGTGGAAGAGATGGATAACGGATGTGGCCATGGTGTGACTCCTGATAGTTGAGGACGCTGCGACGTAGGGCCCCCGCGATTCGCCGGCCGGGCGTCGCCCGCGCGGGGGCTGACCGGGCCGAGACCGCCGATTCGCGTGCGGGCGTTCCATCGTTATTCGTCGAAAGACGATATTAGCACCCCGTACGGTGGCCGTGTCGGGGGCACCACCGTACGGTGGGAGGATCGACGTGGAGTCGTCGCGACCCGATGCCCTTCGTGCGCCGACGGTGAGCCAGAAGGTGGTCGACATGAGCAGCGCCCGTCCAACAGTCGTCATTCTCGGGGGCGGATTCGCCGGGCTTCGCACTCTCTTTCGACTGCGACACCTGGCCGAGAGCGTCGAGATCATCCTGGTGGATTCTCGTTCGACGAGCTTGGCGCGGCCGGCTCTGCCGGAGGTGGCTTTCGCCGGCAAGGACGTCCGGCACGCGCGCTTCGACCTCGCCGGACCCGTGACGCGCAGTGGCGCCCGTCTCGTCACTCAGAGCGTCGAGCGTGTCGAGGCCGCCGAGCGACGACTCGTCTTGGACAACGGCGACGTCGTGTCCTACGACTTCTTGATGCTCGCGCTCGGCGCGCACAAGGACTACGACGCGATTCCCGGGTTCCGAGAGTTCGGCTACTCCCTCTGTGACGACACGGAGGCTCCCCGGCTCGCCGCGGCGCTCGCCGCCTTTCGAGGGGGCCCGATCGTGGTGGGGTCCGCGCGCAGCGCCTGGGGCACGAGGGTGGATGCGCCAGAGCTCGCGGCGCCCTGCGAGGGGCCCGTGGCCGAGATCATGTTCATGCTCGATCACCACCTACGCCGCGTGGGGTTGCGTGAGACGAGCCCGATCCGGGTCTTCAGTCCCGGCGCGATCTTCTTCGAGGACGTGGGCCCGCGGGTGCACGAGGATCTTGGGCCGCTCATCGATCGACAAGGTATCGAGGTGACGACCGGACTCACGCTGGCGAGCCTGTCCAAGGGCGAAGTGGAGTTCGACGGCGGCACCCGCTGGGCGAGTGCTCTCACGATCGTCCTGCCTCCCTACAGGGGCAACGACGTCGTCACGCGCTCGCCGGGACTCGGTGACGAGAAGGGCTTCATCCCCACGGACACGTCGATGCGCCACCTCGACTTCGATGGCGTCTACGCGGCGGGGGACGCGAACGCGCTGTCCATGCCCAAGCTGGGACACATCGCCGTCCTCCAGGCCGACGTGGCGGCGTCGTCGATGTTGCACGACATCAACGGGGAAGGCGAGATTCGCGAATATCAGCCCGAGAT
>JAJXXB010000274.1 GCA_021781315.1 Actinomycetes bacterium
CACACCGACGCCCGACGGGCCCAGCGCACGAGGTCCTCGATACGGCCGGTGAGGAAGTTGTGTTGCAGGTCTTCGAGAGCCACGCGCTACGCCGCCGTCTCGGACTCGGTGGTGGCACCGATGCGCACGATGGTCGACGAGCTCGTGCGCGCCGGCATGCCGGCGGTGAGGTGCTTGACCGGGCCCCAGGAGAGGGCGCCCTCACTGATCAAGAAGAGCAACGCACCAAAGACGGTCACCGAGAAGGCGAGCACCTCGACCAGCCCGAAGGTGCCGAGCTGGCGGAAGACCACCGCGAAGGGGTACATGAAGACCACCTCGATGTCGAAGATCACGAAGATCATCGCGACGAGGTAGAAGCGAACGGGGAACCGTTGCGGCGGCTCTACTTCGGGGACGATCCCGCACTCGTAGGGGGCGAGTTTCGCGTCGGATGGCCGTTTGTGGGGAGCCAGCAACGCTGACGCCACGAACGAGCCCGACGCGAACAACACCCCGAGGAGGAGGAGTCCAAGTATCGGTAAGTACTGGTCCACGTCCATCATTTCTACCAGACCGCGCACCCCCCTCAACTCGGACTCCACCAAGGTCCTTCGTCCTATGCTGTCGCCGTGCCTCAGCTCGCCGACCTCTCCTCGACCACGCCCCTCTTCGACGCCGTCATCGTCGGCGCGGGGCCGAGCGGCGCGGCGAGCGCCTACTGGCTCGCCGAGGCGGGCTGGTCGGTGTGTCTCATCGAGAAGAAGGAGTTCCCCCGCGAGAAGACCTGCGGCGACGGACTCACCCCACGGTCGGTGCACCAGCTCGCCGCGATGGGCCTCGAGCCCGCGGTCGCCGCCCACGGCCACCGCTACCACGGGCTTCGCGCCTTCGGCTTCGGCGCCTCGCTCGAGATGAACTGGCCCGACCACGCGGTCTTTCCCAACTACGGCTACACCATCACGCGCTTCAACCTCGACGGTCTGGTCGCCAACGAAGCAGCCACCAAGGGCGCGACCGTACTCACGGGTGTCGAGGCCGTCGGCCTCCTCGACGCCACAAACGCCCCCGAGGGTCACCTGCGCGGGGCGGCCGGGGTCGTGCTCTACGAGAAAGCGACGGGCACGCGCGCCGAGGTGCGCGGTCGCTACGTTATTGTCGCCGATGGGCAGAACTCGCGGCTCGGCCGCGAACTCGGCGTGCAACGCAACCGGCAGTGGCCGATGGGCATGGCGTTGCGCGGCTACTACTCGAGCGACCGATACGCCGAGCCGTGGATCGAGTCGCACCTGGACATCCGCGACCCCAGCGGCGAAGTCGTGCCGGGCTACGGGTGGATCTTCCCCCTCGGCGACGGCCGGGTGAACGTGGGCGTGGGCCTGCTCTCCACCGCCGGGGCCTGGAAGGGCGTCAACACGACCAAGCTCCAGGAGTACTTCGTCAGCCAGACCGCGGCCGCGTGGGGACTGAGTGAGGCGACGCGACTCAGCGTGCCCACCGGCGGCCGCCTGCCGATGGGCCTCGCGCGCGGACCGCACACGGGCGCCAACACCCTCGTCGTCGGCGACGCCGGCGGCTCGATCAACCCCTTCAACGGCGAGGGCATCGCCTACGGCTACGAGACGGGCCGGCTCGCGGCGGGGGTCGTCGCCGAAGCCCTGCTCGCCGACGACCCCGGTCACCTGGTCGCCTACGACGAGCGCCTCGAGTCCGCCTACGGTGAGTACTACAAGGTCGCGCGGGCCTTCGTGCGCCTGATCTCGGAACCCAAGATCCTCGCCGCGTGCGTCGGCGTCGGCATGCGGATCGAGCCGGTCATGCGCGAGGTGCTCGTCGTGATGGCGAACCTCATGCGCAACGACGAGCGCGGCCCGGGCGAACTCGCCTACCGCGCACTGGCGCGACTCGCCGACGTCGTGCCCGAACGCGCCTATTCGATGCTGCTCGGCGAGCACGGTAGCGAGGACTAGGCAGGTGTCCTTCGTCAAGACCGTGGTCCTCGGCTTCATCGCCGGCGCCACGATCGTCGCGGGGTTGCCGATCGGTCGGCTACGCAAGCCGGCCGAGCGCGTGCGCTCGTTCCTCAACGCCGTGGCGATCGGCGTGCTGCTGTTCCTCGTGGTGGACGTCTTCTCCAACGCCTACGCGCCGATCAAGGACGAGCTCCAGGCCCTGCACGACCATCGGGGCGGTTCGGTCGCCACGACGGTCACCGACGTGTTGCTACTGCTCGGTGGGGCGGCCGTGGGCCTGCTCAGCCTCGCGCTCTACCAGCGGTGGTCTCGACGCGGCCGTGCGGCGACCCCCTCGACGCCCACCTCGATGAGCCTCATGATCGCCTCGGGGATCGGGCTGCACAACTTCGGCGAGGGTCTCGCCATCGGCACCGCGTCCCACCTCGGGGCGATCGGGCTCTCGACGGTGCTCGTCATCGGGTTCGCGCTGCACAACGCCACGGAGGGCTTCGGTATCGTGAGCCCACTGGTGGGCGCGACCGACCGGCCGTCGTGGGCCTTCCTCGGACTCATGGCGTTGATCGGCGGCGGTCCGACGACCGTGGGCACCCTGGTGGGCTGGTGGTGGTCGTCGCCGACGCTCGGGATCGTCTTCCTCTCCCTCGCCGGCGGTTCGATCATCTTCGTCATCAGCCAGCTGCTCTTCGTGGCCGGGCGCAGCCGGCACCAGACGACGATCTTCGTCGGGATCACCGTCGGGCTGCTCGCGGGTTTCCTCACCGACATCGTGGTCGCGATCGCCGGCGGCTAGGCGCCGCTAGAGGGCGGCCCCGCCGCCCCCGTCGTCGATGCGCGTCTTGATCGTGCCGACCAGTTGGCTGAGCAGGGGCCGACTCGCGCGCCAGGAGGGCACGAGTGCACTCAGCGTGACCTCGTAGTGGCCACCGGCGACCACGACGACCACGAGTGAATAGGTGGTCGACACGCCCGGCAGCGCCACGCGCACGACCCCGCCGCGGGCCCAGCCCTTGGCGTAGGTGACCGGCGTCCAGTCGATGCCTCGAGGACTCGTCGTCACCTGGCTCGCGTACTCGCTCAGCAGGATCGTCGCGTTGGCCGCCACGAAGCAGGCACCGAAGTCGGCCCTTGACATCTCGGCGACGTCGCGTCGGACCATACCGGTGGTGCGGTAGTACTGGGAGGTCGTGGCGACCTCGGTCTCGGCGGGGATGAGCACGTGGAAGATGGGCGAGCTGACCTGGACGTCGGGCGACTGGCCGGCGGCGCCGAAGACCCGATCCGAGGTGTTGGTCACCCCGAGGCACCGCTGGAACTGTGAGGTGACGACCGGGGCCACCACGTTCACCGCGGGCGTCGTCGTCGAGGTCGAGGTGATCACCCGCCCGGCCGGGGGCACGAGGTAGGAGAGGTAACCCGTCTGCAGCGTCGCCCACCCCACGGGCAGGTCGCTCACGGTGAGGTTGGCCTGGCGCGCGTCGGCACTCTCAACGTCGATGCCGGGACCGCCGGCGAGGAGGGCGGCGATCACGCCACCGAGCGAGGCGACGAGCACCACGAGGGCGATCACGACCGCGCCGGCGCGGCGCCGGTGGCGCGCTACGGCGCCGCCGTGGGCGAGCACCAGGGCGCGCAACTCCTCGTACTCCTCGAGGCCCCGGCGACGCCACTCGTAACGCACGCCCCCGACGCTCGCGCAAAAGCGCAGCGTCGAACCAGTACGGCTGAGCGAGAGGTCGATGAGCTCGGACCACGGCGTCTGCCAGGCCACGGGGTAGACGCCCGCCAGCTGGGTCAGCCCGTCGTCGTCGAACAGTAGGGTCACCGGCGCGGTCGGTCCGTGGGGCACGAAGCTCGGGCGCACCGACCAGCCCGGCGAGGTCACGGGCTCCATCACGTCGCGGCGACGACGCCGGCCGCCTCGCCGGCCGCCTCGACGGCGCGCGCGAGTTCCGCGTCGCCGTGGGCCATGGAGACGAAGAGGATCTCGTAGGCCCCCGGGGCGAGCGCGACGCCGCGTTCGAGCATCGCGTGGAAGAAGCCCGGGTAGAGCCCGTTGTCACCGATCGCCTTGGCACCGGTGAAGTCGGCCGGCGCCTCGAGCGGCTCGCGCGAGAGGTAGAGACCGAGCAACGGTCCCACCCGCGGGGCGACCGCGTAGAGGCCCGCGGCGGTGATCGCCTCGACGAGCGCGGTGGCGAAGCCCGCCACGCGGTCGCTCAGTTGCTCGTAGTGCGCGGGCGTGACGAGTTCGAGCACCGTCGAGCCCGCCGCCGTCGCGAGCGGGTTGCCCGACAGGGTGCCCGCCTGGTACACGGGTCCGTCCGGCGCGAGTGACGCGAGCAACGCGGCCGAGCCGCCGAAGGCCCCCACGGGTAGTCCCCCGCCGATCACCTTGCCGAAGCACCAGAGGTCCGGCGTCACGCCGAAGTGGCTCGAGGCGCCGGCGTAGTCGAGTCGAAAGCCGGTGATGACCTCGTCGAAGATGAGCAGAGCCCCCACCCGGTCACAGGCGGCGCGCAGCTCGGCGAGGAAGCCGTCGCGCGGCGCGACGAGATTCATGTTGGCCGCGACGGGCTCGACCAGCACGGCGGCGACCGTCTCGTCGAGCTCGGGCACGACGTTGTAGGGCGCGACCGTCGTGTCGGCGACCGCCCCGGCCGTCACCCCGGCCGAGCCGGGCAGCCCCAGTTGGGCGACGCCGCTGCCCCCGGCGACGAGCAGCGCGTCGGAGTGGCCGTGGTAGCAGCCGTCGAACTTGACCACGCGGCTGCGCCCCGTGGCGCCCCGCGCCAGGCGCACCGCGCTCATCACGGCCTCGGTGCCCGAGGAGACGAAGCGCACCTGTTCGAGACCGGGCACACGCGCGCACAAGAGCTCGGCGAGGCGCACCTCACCCGGCGTCGGGGCCCCGAACGTCGTACCGAGCGCGACGGCCTCGGTGAGCGCCGAGACGACCGCGGGGTGGGCGTGACCGAGCAGGGAGGCCCCGTAGGACTGGACGAAGTCGAGGTAGCGCCGACCCTCGACGTCGACGACGTAGGCACCCTCGCCGCGCACGACGGTGTAGGGCGTGCCACCGACCGAGCGGAAGCTGCGCACCGGCGAGTCGACGCCCCCGGGTATGACCCGAAGCGCCCGGTCGAACCAGTCCTGGTTGGTCGCGCTCATCGCTGGAGCACGCGGGCGATCTCGCCCGCGAAGTAGGTGAGCACGAAGTCCGCCCCGGCGCGGCGCACCGCGGTCAATTGCTCGAGTGCGACAGCCGTGCCATCGATCCAGCCGTTCGCGGCCGCGGCCTTGACCATCGCGTACTCGCCGCTCACGTGGTACGCGCACAGGGGCACGTCGAGCTCACGGCGCAGGTCGCTCAAGACGTCCAGGTAGGTCATGGCGGGCTTGACCATCACGATGTCGGCCCCCTCGGCGACGTCGGCACGCGCCTCGCGCAGTGCCTCGCGACGGTTGCGCGAGTCCTGCTGGTAGCCCCGTCGGTCCCCGCCGTCGGCGATCGACACGTCCACCGCGTCGCGGAACGGCCCGTAGAGTCCGCTCGCGTACTTCGCCGCGTAGGCGAGGACGACGGTCTCGGTGAAGCCCTCGTCGTCCAGGGCCCGGCGGATCGCGCCGACCTGGCCGTCCATCATGCCGCTCGGGGCCACGATCGCGGCCCCGGCGCGCGCCTGCTCGACGGCGGTACGCGCGTAGAGCGGCAGGGTCGCGTCGTTGTCCACCGTGCCGTCGGGGCGAACCAGCCCGCAGTGGCCGTGCGAGGTGTACTCGTCCAGGCACAGGTCGGCCATCACCACGAGGTCGTCGCCCACCTCGTCGCGCACCGCGCGCAGGGCCACCTGGACGATCCCGTCAGGGTCGTAGGCGCCGCTGCCGACCTCGTCCTTGGTCGACGGCACCCCGAAGAGGATGACCCCGCCCACGCCGAGCTCACCCAGGGCGCGCACCTCGGCGACCAGGGAATCGAGTGTGTGCTGGAACTGGCCCGCCAGTGAGGGGATGGGGACTGGCTCGTCGCGGCCCTCGGCGACGAAGAGGGGTGCGACGAGGTCGTCGGGAGCGAGGGACGTCTCGGCGACGAGCTGGCGCAGGGCGGCCGTGCGCCGGAGCCGACGGGGACGTTCAGTGGGGAACACGCGCCAAGCCTATTGCGCACCTGGTGACGAGCGTTCGCCAGCCACGAGGGCCTCGAGGTGACGGGTGACCTCGGTGCGCCAACCGACGAGCACCCGGTCGTGGTCGGCGCGCACGGCCGCGGCGGTCGTCTCGCCGGGCACGACGACCCAGGTCGCGGGCGACACCAGGGCGCGCGCGACGCGCCACGCGGAGGGCGCCCCGATCAGAACCGCGTCGGCGCTTGCAATCGCGGCGCGCGCGGCCTCGTCGGGCTCGAGCGACACGGTCTCGTAGCAGGCGACCGTCTCGACGGGGATCGCGCGCGCGCTGAGCTCGA